>JBOGTE010000072.1:0-10153 GCA_050692015.1 Candidatus Limnocylindria bacterium | reverse complement strand
GGAGCCCCCGCCTAGTTTGTTCTGGACGCCCGCCTTCCCCCTGGAGAAGGTGCAGGATCCGACCGGCGCCGGGGACGCCTTCGCCGGCGGCTTCATCGGCCACCTCTCGGTCACGGGGCGATGCGACGCGGACGAGCTGCGGCGCGCGGTGGTCCACGGCGTCGTGTGCGGCTCGTTCGCGGTCGAGGGCTTCAGTGTGGACGGCCTGGAGGCCGCGACCCCCGACGCGATCGGCGCGCGGTACCAGGCGCTCCGGGAGATCGTCGCGGTCGGCGCCGAGTCGGTCGCCGGGGCAGGCCCCCTGCTCGGCCGCTAGGGAACCTCGGAGCGGCCGCGTTTGTACCGGATGCGGACAGGCGGAGACGACCGCCCCGAGCGCGCTCGTGAGGACGAGCTGGTCGAGCGCGCGAAGAAAGGCGACGTGGAGGCATACGGAGAGATCGTGGTCCGGTATCAGGCCCTGGCCCAGCGGACGGCCTACGTGATCACCCGCGACGCCGCCGCGGCGGAGGACGCCGCGCAGGAGGCGTTCGTGAAGGCCTACCGCGCGCTCGGGCGCTTCCGGCCGGGTGCCCCGCTGCGTCCCTGGCTCCTGCGGATCGTCGCCAACGAGGCCCTGAACCGGGCCAAGGCCGCCTCGCGCCACCGCTCCGTCGATCTCGCCCTGGCGGAGTCCCGCGCCTCGGACAGCGAGGCCTCGCCCGAGGCGCAGGCCCTGGCCGGAGAGCGGCGCGAGATGCTGCTCCGTGCCGTGAACGCGCTGCGCGAGGAGGACCGTGTCGTGATCGCCTACCGCTACTTCTTCGACCTGTCCGAGGCCGAGATGGCGGAGGCCCTGGGGGTCGCCCGGGGCACCGTGAAGTCACGCCTGTCGCGCGCCATGGCGCGCCTGCGGGAGCGCTTCGGTGGCTGAGCGGGGCAGCGCCTTCGACCTGGAGGAGACCCTGCGCGACGTCGGCAGCCGGCTGGCGTACCCCGCCTCCGCCGATCTCCGTCCCGCGGTACTCGCCCGGATCGAGCAGGGCCACGGTCGCGGACTCATGGATCTGTTCCGGTCGCCGCTCTCCCTGGCGCCGGCCGTGGCGACGCTCGTGCTTCTCCTGGTCACGACCCTGGCGTTCCAGCCGGTCGCCTCGAGCGCCGCGGAGGCGCTGGGCCTGCGCGGCATCTCGCTCTTCCGCGTGCCGGAGCCCGCCCGCACGCCGGGCCCGGCCGGTCCCGTCTTCCCGGCGGATGCGTACCGGGTCGTCTCGGTGGAGGAGGCGTCGCGCGACGTCGGCTTCGCGGTCAAGGCGCCCGCCGCGCTGGGTCATCCCGACGCGATCTTCGTGCGCCGGACGGACGGCGCGGCGATGGCCTTCCTGTATTACGGCGTTTCGGGCATCCCTGTGTTCGCCTCCGACCCCGCCTTCGTGCTCATCACCGAGATCCGCGGGTCACTCGAGGCGCAGCTTTTGGGCAAGATCCTCCCGCCGGGGACGACGGCCGAGGAGCTCGAGGTCAACGGCGGCCGGGGTTTCTGGATCGAGGGCGAGCCGCACGAGCTCTTCTACCGGTCGCCGTCGGGCGAGATCCTCACCGACACCGTGAGGCTCGCGGGAAACGTCCTGCTCTGGGAGCAGGACGGGCTCCTCATGCGGATCGAGGCCCAGGTCGGCCGGGACCAAGCCCAGCGTATCGCTCGATCGATGCGGTAGCCGCCGCCCGCGCGTGCTAGGTTCGCGAGCCGTGGCGACTGTGACGGTGCGGCTGCACGGCGCGTTCAGCGACTTCGCCGGAGGCGCGCGCAAAGCGCAACTCGAGGCCGGCACGGTCGGGGAGGCGCTCGACCGCCTGCCGGAGATCTATCCCACGCTCCGGGAGCGCCTCCGGGACGAGAGCGGTCGGATCCGGGAGCACCTGAACGTCTTCCACAACGAAGAGGAGATCCGGCGCCTCCAGGGGGAGGCCACGCCCCTGCGCGACGGCGATACGGTCCATGTGATGCCGGCTGTGTCCGGAGGGAGGGAATGATGGCGAAGAAGGTCGCACTCTTGGTCGGGACGAAGAAGGGCGGGTACGTCTTCCGGTCGGGCGCCCCGCGGAAGAGGTGGGAGTCCGAGGGTCCGCACTTCGCGGGCGGTCCCGTCTACCACATGACATTCGACGCTCGCGACGGCAAGTCCATGTGGGCCGCCGTGAACTCGACCTGGGGCGGTCCGCGCATCGAGCGGTCGCAGGACCTCGGCAAGACCTGGAAGGCGGTCAGCAACCCGATCTTCCGCGAGGACGCGGGGATGGTGCTGAAGAGGACGTGGCACATCGAGCCCGGTCACGCTGACGAGCCCGACGCGGTATGGGCGGGAACGGAGCCGGCCGCGCTCTTCAAGACGACCGATGGCGGCGAGTACTGGCGCACCATCGACGGCCTCAACTCGCACCCGACGCGGAACAGATGGGAGCCCGGCGGCGGCGGCCTGGGCCTGCACTCCATCGCCATCGACAGCGGCGACGCGCGCCACATCGGCATCGGCATCAGCGCCGGCGGCGCATACGAGTCAACGGACGGCGGCGTGACCTGGCGACCCTGGAACGAGGCCGTGCGCGCGGGCCACCTGCCGAAGAGGGAGCCCGAGGTCGGGCAGTGCATCCACCATCTCGTCGCGCATCCCGCGGAGCCGGGCCTGTTCTTCATGCGCAATCACGAGGGCGTGTACTGGCGCGGCGCCAAGGACAAGAAGTGGACGGAGACGACGAAGGGCCTGCCGACCGATTACGGTTTCGCCGGCGCGGTACACCCGCGCGACTCCAAGACCGCCTACGTGATCCCGCTCGACCCGTACATGCGGATGTCGACGGAGAAGGCCACCGAGGGCCTCGCGGTGTACCGGACCGATGACCGCGGCAAGACCTGGAAGCGGCTGGAGAAGGGACTGCCCAGGGGCATCGTCGCCGAGGTCATGCGAGAGGGGATGTCCACCGACCAGCTCGACCCCGCCGGCGTCTACTTCGGGACACAGGCCGGGGAGCTATGGGCGAGCACAGATGAAGGGACGAGCTGGGAGCGGGTCGCGCAGTACCTGCCGCCGATCCTGTCGGTGACCGCCGCGACGGTCTGACGCCGCGCCGGTACCTGACTGTCGGGGTGGCGGGACTTGAACCCGCGGCCTTCGCGTCCCGAACGCGACGCGCTACCAAGCTGCGCTACACCCCGATGCGGTGACGAACTCGAATGATAGGCGACAACGCTCGCTCGCCCGCGGTCTGATGCGGATCGGGAGGGGCTGGGCGGGATCGAACCGCCGACCCAGTGCTTAGGACGCACTTGCTCTATCCGCTGAGCTACAGCCCCTAGGAGGCACGCGAGACAATCTCATTGTGACGGACCCACGCATGTTCCAAAAGGGCCTGGTGTTACTCGTCCCCGCGCTGCTGTTCGGCCTCGTGGTCGCCGCGCAGTGGGGGACCTTCGCCGGCGCCGTGCGGGAGGACGTCGCGATCCGCTACGTCGAGCCGCTCGAGTCCAGCGTGGGCGCGCTGCAGACCCAGCAGGACTCGCTGAAGGAGCAGCTGGCCGCCATCCGCGCCGAGCTCGAGGAGCTCCAGCGGACCGCGGCCACCCAGACGGGGGCCGCCCAGGGCCTCCAGCGGCGGCTCGACGAGCTTCGCGCCCGGTCTGGCCTGACGGCGGTCACAGGCGAGGGCCTGGTCGTCACGCTGGACGCCGTTCCCGTGCCCGCGGTCGCGGGTCCGCCCGAGCGCGCGACCTGCTTCGCGCCCGACCTGACGGACATCGTGAACCTGGCCTGGCGCGCGGACGCCGCAGCGGTCTCGGTCAACGGCGAGCGCGTCGTGGCCTCCTCCAGCGTGTACTGCGTCGGCTCGACGATCGTGGTGAACGGCGCGATCACCTCCGCGCCCTTCGAGATCCGGGCGATCGGCGACGGTGCCAGCCTCCAGGCGGCGTTCGACGACCCGCGGCAGCTTCGCGATCTGAAGCGCCGGCGCGACGAGCGCAGCGTGGTCCTGCAGGCGTCGCTCGAGGCCGAGGTCGGCATCGGGGCGTACACCGGCCCCGTCGCGGTGCGCGCCGCGAGGCTCGAGTGAGGTCGCGCTCCGGCGCGGTCACGGTCGCCGTCGTGGCGCTCTTCCTCGGCATCCTGGTCGTCTCGCAGTTCCGCTCGCGCGAGGCGTTCAACGGGACGCTCCAGCAGGAGACGCCCGAGACGCTCACGACGCTCATCGCGGACCTCTCCGACCGCAACCGTCAGCTCCGGGACGAGATCTTCGAGCTGCGCTTCCGCCTCGACCAGGCGCGCACCTCGGTCGCCGGCGGCCAGGGCGCGCTCGAGCAGAGCGAGCGGGAGCTGGAGCGGCTCGAGGTCTTCTCGGCGAGCAGCGCCGTGAGCGGCCCGGGCGTCGCGGTCTTCATCGACGGTCCATTCGACGACCGCGCCCTGTCGGACCTCGTCAACGAGCTGCGCAATGCGGGCGCGGAGGCGATCGCCGTCAACGACGCGCGGGTGGGCCCGCGTACTTGGTTCGCCCCCGGGACCGACCGATCGCTGATCGTTGACGACGCATTCGTCGAGGGACCGTGGACCGTGCGGGCGATCGGGGACACCGACGTCCTGTTCGTGGGGCTCACGCGCACGGGTGGCATCGTCGGCCAGTTCGAGCTCATCTACGACGCGACGCGCTTCAACGTCACGCGCGAGACGACGCTGCGACTCTCCGCTCACTCGTCGCGGTAGGGGGTGACGGCGTAGGGGAAGGCGGGCGTCGCACGCCTAGACTCGGCGCGTGCCACGGCCGCCCATCCCCCTGTATCTCGACGACGTCGTCTCGCTGCGGAAGCAGCACCCCTGCGGCGGCGACACCTGGCGGGTCGTGCGGCTCGGAGCGGACATCGGACTGCGCTGCCTGACCTGCGGCCGGCGGGTGCTCGTCGGACGCAGCTCCGTCGAGCGCGACATCAAGCGGTTCGTGGAGCGACCGCTGGCCCCGACCGAATAGCCGCGGTGGAGATCCAGTCGGCCGCGGAGCACGGGCTCCTCCGCAACCGCATGTTCCTCGCGCTGTGGTCGGCGCAGATCCTTTCCATGGTCGCGGCGAACGCCCTCACGGCGGCGCTCATCGTCCTCGTCGCCGAGCTGACCAAGTCCAACACGTCCTCGTCGCTCCTCATCCTGCTGGCCATCCTGCCGGCGATCCTCTTCGGCCTGGGGGCCGGTGTGGTCGTCGACCGCGTCGATAAGCGGCTCGTACTGGTGCTGACGAACCTCGCCCGTGCCGTCGGGGTCACGGTCATGCTGGTGCTCGGCGAGAGCGTCACCGCCGCCTACATCGTGAACTTCGTCGTGGCGTCGGTGACGATCTTCTTTGTGCCGGCGGAAGCGGCGACGATCCCGGCGATCGTGCGCAGGCGCGACCTGCTGGCCGCGAACTCGCTCTTCACGTTCACCTTCAACGGAGCGTTCCTGCTCGGCTTCATCATCATCGGCCCGATCGTCATCGCGCTCGCGGGGTTCCAGGCGCTCTTCGGCCTGATCACGGTGATGTTCTTCGCGGCGGGCCTGCTCTGCCTGACCCTGCCGCCGGCGGAGCCGGCGAAGGAGCACCTCGGCGTGGACGTGGCGGGGGAGGCGGCCAGGCGCAGCCGCCGCGACCTGGGCGAGGCCATCAGCTTCCTGCGCAGCGCGCCGCGCATCGCCTGGTCGCTGGTGTACGTGGCCCTGACCTACACGCTCATCGCGATGGCGGGTGCGCTCGCGCCGGGCTACGTGCGCGAGGTCCTGCTGCTTCCCGAGCGCGCCGTCGTCCTGCTGGTCGCGCCGGCCGGGATCGGCGTGGTCGTAGGGCTCGCGGGGCTCAACGCGGTCAGCCGTCGCATCGGACACTCGCGCGCCATCGGGGTCGGTCTGGTCATCTGCGCGGGCGCCCTCCTCGTTCTGGCGGCGGCCCGGCCGGTCGCCGGCCTCGTACGCCAGGCCAGCGGATTGGGCGAGGGACTCCCGTACTTCATCGGCGTCGTTGTCGCGACGACCTTCGTGTTCGGGATCGCCTACGCGCTCATCACGGTCCCGTCCATGACGCTGGTGCAGGAGGAGCTTCCCGACCTGATCCGAGGGCGCGTCTTCGGTGTCCTGAACGTCCTGGTGTCGGTCTTCAGCCTCGCGCCGCTCATCATCGTCGGTCCGATCGCCGACATCTGGGGCGTGGCGCCGGTGTTCATCGGGTCCGCCGTGCTGGTGGGGCTGGTCTGGTACGTGGGCCGCGACCTCCGCAAGCACCCGGGGGTGACCGCCGCGGGGGTGTGACGCGCGATATGGAAGTGGCCTTCGCGGCCGATACACTTGGCCTTCTTGCGCAGATCCGCGCGCTCAACGTTCCGCCACTACCTAGGTCGTTACCCGGGCAAGCTCCTGATCGGATCGGCCCTGGTGACGGCCGGGTCGATCTTTGCGGTCATCCCTCCGCGCTTCATCGGAGCGATCATCGATGACGTGACGGCCGGAGCGGCATTCGGCTCCGTCGTCGTGCTCGCCCTCGCCATCGTGCTCGTCTCGCTCGCCGAGTTCGCGTGCCGCGGCTTCGGCCGCTACCACGTCGTCGATGCGTCGCGCCGCGTCGAGTACGAGATGCGCAACGACCTGCTGCGGCACCTGCAGGCCATGGACACGAGCTACTACCACCGTCAGCGCATCGGCGACCTCATGGCCCGCCTGACGAACGATCTCACGGCCGTGCGGCAGATGTACGGGTTCGGGATCCTGATGACCCTGATGACGATGACGATCCTTCTGTTCTCGATCGTCTCGATGTTCGCGGTCAGCGTGAAGCTCACGCTCATCACGATCGTGCTGGTGCCGATCGCCTCGGGGACGTTCTGGGCGATCGGGCGGAAGGTCCACCGGAAGTTCGAGCAGCTCCAGGCACAGTTCGGCGCCCTCTCGACGAAGGCGCAGGAGAACTTCTCGGGCATCCGCGTCGTGAAGGCCTACTCGCAGGAGGAGCCCGAGATCGGGTCCCTAGCGGCCATCAACGAGGAGTACGTCCGCCGCGCCATCGACCTGGCGAAGTTCAGCGGGCTCATCTGGCCGGCGATGGCCTTCATGATCGGAGGCGCCGTCCTCGTCACGCTCTACGTCGGCGGCATCGACGCGATCACCGGCGAGCTCACGCTCGGCCAGCTCATCCAGTTCGTCGCCTACCTCTACCTCCTGTCCTGGCCGATGATCGCTTTCGGCGAGATAACGAACATCTTCCAGCAGGGCTGGGCCTCGCTCATCCGGCTGCAGGAGGTGTTCGACGGCCGCGCGGGGATCGCGGACCCCGTGGACCCGGTGGAGAGGCCGGTGCGCGGCGAGGTCGAGATGCGGGGCGTCACGTTCGCCTACGGGGGCGCGATCGTCCTGCGCGACGTCACCTTCCGCGTGCCGGCGGGCGGGTCCCTGGCCATCGTCGGGCCGACCGGCGCGGGCAAGTCCAGCCTGGTGAACCTGATCCCGCGCCTCTTCGACGCCCAGCAGGGCGAGGTCCTGATCGACGGAGTGGACGTTCGACGCTACCCGCTCCGCACCCTGCGACGGGCCATCGGCTACGTGCCGCAGGAGACCTTCCTCTTTTCGCTGCCGCTGCGCGAGAACGTCGGGTTCGGCACCGAGGAGGTGCTCACGCAGGACCGCCTGCACTGGGCCGCCGACGTCGCGCAGCTGGAGAAGGACGTGGAGGACTTCCCGGCCGGCTTCGACACCATGATCGGCGAGCGCGGCGTGACGCTCTCGGGCGGGCAGAAGCAGCGGGCCGCGATAGCGCGCGCGGTGGCGAAGGACCCGCGGATCCTCATCCTCGACGACGCGCTCTCAGCCGTCGATACCTACACCGAGGCCGAGATCCTCCGCCGGCTGCGCGGGGTCATGCGCGAGCGCACCAGCATCGTGGTGGCCCACCGCATCTCGACCGTCAAGGACGCGGACGAGATCCTGGTGCTGGATGAGGGGCGCATCGTCGAGAGGGGCACCCATCTGGCGCTCCTCGAGCAGGGCGGCCTCTACGCGCAGATGTACCGGCGCCAGCTGCTGGAGGAGGAGCTCGAGGTCGATGAGGAGCAGGCCGAGCACGAGCGCCGCGTCCGCGAGACCAGCGAGCAGGAGCCGCCCTCGCTCCGACCGCGGCTGCCCTCCGAGGGCCTGGGCGAGGGGCCCTGATGGCTCACGGCCACGGCGGCGGAGGCGGCGGGTTCTTCCAGGAGGACGAGATCCTCGGGAAGGCCTACGACGCGCGCCTGACGCGGAGGCTCGTAGGCTATCTGCGTCCGTACGCGGGCTGGGTGGTCGTGGCGCTCGTCCTTCTTCTGCTGCTGTCGGCCAGCCAGATCGCGCCGCCCATCATCGCGAAGTTCGTCATCGACTCGGCCATCGCGCCGGTCATCAGCGGGGACGTGACGCAGGAGGAGGGCCTCGCGCGCCTCGCCCTCCTCGGCGTGGTCTACCTGGCGGTCCTGGTGGCCAACGCCCTCACGCGGTACGGGCAGACCCTGATCACGGCGGTCGTAGGCCAGCGAGCCATGTACGACCTGCGCCTGGAGCTGTTCCGGCACCTGCAGTTCCTGCCGCTCTCGTTCTTCGACCGCAACCCCGTCGGCCGGCTCATGACGCGCATCACGAACGACATCGACGCGCTCATCGAGATGGTCAGCCGCGGCGTCGTCTCGATCTTCGGCGACATCTTCATGCTCATCGGCATCGCGATCGCGATGCTCCTGCTCGATTGGCGTCTGGCGCTCGTCACGTTCATCGCGCTGCCGGTCATCATCGGTCTGACCGCTTACTTCCGCGGCATCATGCGCGATTCCTTCCGGGCGATCCGCATCCGGCTGGCGCGGGTCAACGCCTACCTGAACGAGACGCTATCAGGGATGTCCGTCGTCCAGCTCTTCACGCGCGAGCCCGCCACGTTCCGCGCGTTCGACGAGCTGAACGAGGACCTGTACCGCGCGAACGAGGGTGCCGTGCGCGCGATGAGCACCTTCCAGCCGGCCATCAACTTCACGCGGGCGGCCACGAGCGCGGGCCTGTTCCTGGCCGGCGGCTACTGGATCCTCCAAGGCGAGCTCACGGTCGGGACGCTCCTGGCGTTCTGGCAGCTCGTCGAGCAGTTCTTCCGGCCGATCCTGGACCTCTCGGAGAAGTACAACGTCATGCAGGCGGCGATGGCCTCCTCGGAGCGCGTCTTCCGCCTGCTGGACACGCCCCGCAGCGTCGCCGACCCGCCGCACCCGGTGGAGCTGGACCACGTGCGGGGCGAGGTGCGCTTCGACGACGTCTCGTTCTCCTACCAGCTGGCCGCCGAGGGCGCGAACCCGGAGGTCGCCGCCCACGCGCGCCGGCAGGCGCAGGCGGCGGCCGGCCACGAGCTGGGCACCGCCGCGCCCGCGGGCATCGACTGGGTGCTCAAGAACGTGGACTTCACCATCACGGCCGGTGAGAGCGTGGCCATCGTGGGCGCGACCGGGGCGGGGAAGACCTCGATCATCAGCCTCGTCTCGCGCTTCTACGACGTGCAGCGGGGACGCATCCTCCTGGACGGGGTGGACATCCGCGAGCTGCGGCAACGCGACCTCCGCAAGCACATCGGAGTGGTGCTGCAGGACCCCTTCATCTTCGTCGGCACCGTGGCCTCGAACATCCGCCTGAACGACACCACGATCTCGGACGAGCGCGTGCGCGCCGCGGCCGGCTTCGTCAACGCCGACAAGTTCATCGACCGGCTGCCGGCGGGCTACGACACCGTGGTGACGGAGCGGGGCTCGATGCTCTCGGTCGGCCAGAAGCAGCTGCTGGCGTTCGCGCGGGCCATCGCCTTCAACCCGGAGATCCTGCTCGTGCTCGACGAGGCGACGTCGTCCGTCGATACCGAGACCGAGCACCTGATCCAGGACGCCCTCGAGAAGCTGATGCGCGGGAGGACGTCGATCATCATCGCCCACCGCCTCTCGACCATCCAGAACGTGGACCGGATCATCGTGCTGCACAAGGGACGTGTGGTGGAGAGCGGCACGCACCGCGAGCTGCTCGCCGGGCGCGGCGTCTACCACCGCCTCTACGAGCTGCAGTACAGGGCGCACCAGGCCGTATAGCCGCGATCGATCAGGTGGCGGGCCTTGACCGCC
>JBOGTE010000071.1:0-10211 GCA_050692015.1 Candidatus Limnocylindria bacterium | reverse complement strand
GCCGACGAGCGCTGAGGCGATCGGCCGCGTCGTCGCGCGCCGCGCGAGCATCGCGGCACCGGCCGCGGCGACCAGGCGGTGTGCCTCGATCGCCCGCTCCTTCCCGCGGACACGGACCGGCTCGACGTCCTCGAAGTGGAACAGGTCGGCCGCTTGGCGCCGCGTGAGCGACCCGACCAGGATCTCGCCGGGCCGCGCCGCGCTCTGCAGGCGCTGCGCGGTATTGACGGCATCCCCCACCACGGTGTACGCGGCCTGCACGTCGCTGGCGAGCGCTCCGGCGACCACCTCTCCGGTGTTCACGCCGATGCGCAAGGCGAGCGGCGCGGCGTGCCGCTCCAGGACGCCGTGCGCCAGCTCCAGCATGGCGGTGCGCATGTCGAGGGCGCAGTGGAGGGCCAGCGTCGCGTCGTCCTCGTGCGCTTCCGGGGCGCCGAACACGGCCATGACCGCGTCGCCCACGTACTTGTCGACCGTGCCCCCGTACCGGTCCACCCGCTCGGCGAGAGTGCGAAGGATCGACCCGAGGATCGCGCGCATCTCCTCGGCGTCGAGCCGCTCCGCGAGGGCGGTCGATCCGACGACGTCGGCGAAGACGACGGTCACGATGCGCCGGTCCTCGTCCAGGCCCGCGCGGGCCGCGCTCACCTGTAGCGAGGCGCCGCCCGGCTCGGACGCCCGATCGTGTGCCATGCGCGCCGGATGCTAGTCCGCGGCTGTGTGCGCGAGGACCATGTCGATGCCCGGGAGCAGCGGCGTCACGGCGACCTGTCGCGCGCCCGCCGCCCGGAGGAGCTCGGCGATCTCGTCCGGCGTCGCGAACCCGATCCAACCGGGATCGCCCAGGCGCGCGAGTGGCGCCGCGAGGCGCCGCAGCCACTCGCGGCCGACGTCGATCACGCAGTACACGCCGCCCGGGACGAGCGCCCGCAGGACCTCCCGGCACGCCGCCGCCGGGTCGGGGAAGTGGTGGTGGGAGAAGCACGCGTACGCGACGTCGAACGCTCCCTCGAGCTCGGCCGGGAGGCTCCCGACGTCGGCCTGCACGAACGCGACGTTGCGGATGGACCGGCGCTCCGCTTCGCGGGCGGCCACCACAAGCATCTCGCCGGCGAGGTCGATGCCCACGACCTCGCCGGCGGGAACGAGACGCGCGGCGTGCCGGAGCTCCACGCCCGGCCCGCAGCCGACGTCGAGGACGCGGGCGTCGGGGGCCACGTGCTCGCGCAGCACGGCGAGCACCCGGTCCCAGACCGGCGCCGTGAAGGGGACCACATAGCGCTCGTAGCCGTCGGCCATGCGGTCGAACTCGCGGACCAGATCGGCGTTGGGCGACGGCTTCTCGAGCGGGATCGTGCGCGCGCCGCCGGCGGAGAAGCGGGGGCCCTGCCCGCGCAGCGGCCACGCGATCCCGTCGGTACAGGCCGTGGCGCGGCGGCCGAGTCGCGCGGGATGGAGCACGAACGCCGCATACCACCACATGGCGAAGACGAGAGCGGCGCTCGCGGGGGAGGCCACGCCGGCATTCTGGCGGCCGCGCGTGGTGCTAGCGTCCGGCGCGGATGCTGGCCGCCCCCTCCGCGCCTCGCGCCGAGCCCGTCCTCGGCCATCTCCGAGCTTTCAACCGTGACCGGCTCGGCTTCCTCGTGCGCTGCGCTCGGGACCACGGTGACGTCGTGCCTCTGCGCTTCGGGCCGAAGCGCTATGTCCTCATGAGCGATCCGCCGCTCGTCACCGAGCTCCTCGTGGAGCGCGCCGCCGACTTCCGCAAGGGGTACTCGGTGCGGCTGATGCGCCCGGTCCTCGGCAACGGCCTGCTCCTGAACGAAGGTGAGCACTGGCGGGCGCGGCGCCGCCTCATCCAGCCGGAGCTCCAGCGCGAGCGGGTCCGCGGCTACGCCGACCTCATCTCACGCTGGACCGCCTGGCAGCTGCGACGGTGGTCGGCCGGCGCGGTCCGCGACGTCTACGACGACATGAACGCGCTCACCATGGGCGTCGCGACGGAGCTCATCTTCGGCATCGACGCGCGCACCTCGCATCCTGTCGCCGCCGCGCTCCGCAGCGCGGTGCGCGAGGCCACGCGGGGCCGCCCGCTGCGCGCCTTCCCGCTCGCCCGCTTCATCCCCACCGCCGCGAACGCGCGCGAGGCGCTCGTCCTCCGGAGCCTCGACCGGTCGATCGCGGCGCTCATCGCCGAGCGCCGCCGGTCCGGGCCGGGAGCGGGGATCCTCGGGTCCCTGCTCCGATCCGGCGACGCCGACCCCCGGCAGCAGCGCGACGACCTGGTGACGCTCTTCTTCGGCGCGTACGACACCACTTCGAACGCGCTGGCTTGGGCGCTATACCTGGTCGGGACGCACCCGGAGGCGTGGCCCCGCCTCGCCGCGGAGGCCGCCGACCCCTCTAAGGACGGGCAGGAGGGCGGCTTCGCGGAGGCGATCGTGCTGGAGGCCCTGCGGCTCTATCCCTCGGCGTGGGCCGAGAGCCGCGAGGCCATCCGCGCGTGCGAGGTGGGCGGGCAGACCCTCGCGCGCGGCGACAGCGTCATCGTGTCCCAGTGGGTCCTCCACCGGGACCCCCGCTGGTTCGACGAGCCCGAGCGGTTCCTTCCGGAGCGCTGGCTGGACGGCTTGGCCGACCGGCTGCCCCGCGGCGCGTACTTCCCGTTCGGCCTCGGCCCGCGCCGCTGCGTCGGCGCGTCGCTCGCGATGCTCGAGGCGGCCATGGTGCTGCGCGCGGTGGCCCGCGACTGGCGGCCGCTCGCGGCCCGCCGGGCGGAACCCGTGCCCGAGGCGATCTTCACGCTCCGCCCCAGGGGCGGCCTGCCGATGCGCATCGAGGCGCCGTAGAGCGGTGCGCGAGGAAGCGCAGCGGATCGCCGGACGTCTCGAGGGGACGCTGCGCGTGCCCGACACCGAGCCGACGGCCGTGGCCGTCATCGCGCATCCGCTGCCGACACACGGCGGCACGATGCGCAATCCGCTCATGGCCACCCTTGCCCGCGCCGTCGCGGAGCAGGGCTGGTACGCGCTGCGCTTCAACTTCCGCGGAGTGGGTGCCAGCGCCGGCGAATGGTCGGGCGGCCGGCACGAGCACGAGGACCTCGCGGACGCGGTGGCGCATGCGCGCCAGATCGCGGCTGCGGTGCCCCTGGTGGTCGTCGGCTTCAGCTTCGGCGCGGTGACAGTGCTGCGCTGGATGGCCTCCGGCGGGCGGCCGGACGCGCTCGCCCTCCTCGGCCTGCCGCTGCGCTCCGCGACCGAGACCCCGCGCGAGCTTCCGCCGGTTCCCGCCGGCGCGCTCGTGGTGAACGGCGAGCACGACGAGTTCGGGTCCGCCGACGAGATTAGGCAGGCGTACCCGGAGGCACGCGTCGTGGAGGTTAGGAGCGCCGACCACTTCTTCACCGGCAAGCGCGAGGACCTCGCGCGCATCGTGACCGACGCGCTCCGCGAGCAGCTGCGCGCCCGCTGACGCGGCGCGCGGCCGCGGAGGCCCGATACCATGGCCCTTCCCATGACCGCCGAAGTGACCACCCCACGTGCGGGCACCGCTCCGCCTAAGACGCGGAAGCGCATCCTCACGGGCGACCGCCCGACGGGGGAGCGCCATCTGGGCCACATCGTGGGGTCGCTGGCGAGCCGTGTCCGTCTCCAGGAGCAGTACGAGACCTTCCTCCTGGTCGCCGACTACCACATGCTCACCACGCGGCTCGAAGGCCTCGAGGAGATCGAGCACAACGTCAGGCAGACCGTGCTCGGGAACCTCGCCTTCGGGATCGACCCCGAGCGGACGACGATCTACCTCCAGTCGCACATCCCCGAGGTCACGGAGCTGTTCCTGTACTTCGCCATGCTTGTGACCGTTCCCCGGGCGCAGCGCATCCCCACGCTGAAGGAGCAGATGCGCGATCTCGACATCGCGCAGCCGTCCTACGGCCTGCTCGGGTATCCGGTCCTCCAGGCAGCGGACATCCTCATGGTCAAGGGTGACGTTGTGCCGGTCGGAAGGGACCAGCAGTCCCACATCGAGCTGACTCGCGAGATAGCGCGTGACTTCAACGAGCGGTTCGGTCCGGTGTTCCCCGTCCCCGAGGCGATCATCCCGGAGGTCGGGGTGCTGCCGGGGACGGACGGGCGCATGAAGATGGGCAACTCGCTCGGCAACGTGGTCAACCTGTTCGACGACCGCGAGACCGTCGAGCGCAAGGTGATGACGATGTACACGGATCCCAACCGCATCCGCGCCACGGACCCGGGCACCGTCGAGGGGAACCCGGTGTTCATCTATCACGACTTCTTCAACCCGGATGCCGCGGAGACCTCGGACCTGAAGGAGCGGTACCGGGCCGGCAAGGTCGGCGACGTCGAGGTGAAGAAGCGGCTCGCGCGCGCGCTGAACGCGTACCTAGACCCGATAAGAGAGCGGCGCGGGAAGCTGCTTCAGCGGCCGCGCATCGTCGAGGAGGTGCTCGAGGCGGGCAGCGAGCGCGCCCGTGCCGAGGCACAGCGCACGCTGCACGAGGTCCGCGCGGCGATGAAGCTCGACTACTTCGGGCTGTGAGCATCGGGACCCAAGCGGGCACCCGGCGCTAGGCGCGCGACCTTGCCCCGGCTCTACGCGCTCATCCTCTCCGGCGGAGCCGGCACCAGGCTGTGGCCGCGGTCCAGGGCGGCGAAGCCGAAGCAGTTCCTCGACCTCACCGGCGGCCGCACGCTGCTGCAGGAGACCGTCGCCCGCATCGGGGACACCGTCCCGCGCGAGCGGATCTTCTTCGTGGCGCCGCCCGAGCATCGCGAGCTCATCCACGAGCAGGTGGAAGGGCTCGCCGCCGACCACATCGTGGTGGAGCCGTACCCACGCGGGAACGCCGCGGCGATCGGCCTGGCCATGGCCGCGCTGCACGCGTTCGACCCCGAGGCCGTGGTGGCGGTCCTGCCGTCGGACCACGTCGTGGAGCGGCCGGACCGCTTCCGGACCGTCCTGATCGCCGCGACGGCCGCCGCGGAGCGCGGCCACATCGTGACCCTGGGTATCGAGCCGAAGGGGCCCGACACCGGCTTCGGCTACATCGAGGCGGGCGACCCACTCGACCTGGGGACGGCCGTGCCGGTCCACGCGGTGGAGCGGTTCATCGAGAAGCCGGACCGCGCTTCCGCCGAGAAGATGATCGCGGCCGGTCACCACTACTGGAACGCCGGCATGTTCGTGTGGCGGGTGGACACGGTGCTGGACGCCTACCGCCAGCACCTCCCCAAGACGGCGAAGGCCCTCGAGGCCCTCGAGCGGGCGCACGGCTCCGACCGTTACGAGGCCGTGCTCACCGAGGTGTGGGAGGAGACCGACCGCACCACCATCGACTACGGGATCGCCGAGAAGGCCAGCCCCGTGGCCGTCGTCCCGGCGGACATCGGCTGGCACGACGTCGGGAGCTGGGAGCGCCTGGCCGAGATCGTCGCCGGGGAGGGCAGCGGGGGCGTCGGCGACCGCGTGGAGATCGGGTCCCGTGGGGTGTACGCCTGGGCGCCGGGCAAGGTCGTGGCGCTGATCGGCGTCTCGGACCTGGTCGTGGTGGACACCGGCGACGCTCTGCTCATCGCGGCTCGCGACAGCACCGAGGAGGTCAAGGCGGTGGTCGAGAGGCTCCGCCAGGACGGCCGCGAGGACGTGCTTTAGGGCCGATGCCTTTAAGGCCTTAACGGCTTTCTCTGCGGCGCTACAAGCCCCTCACGACCATGCGCCTTGGACGGCACGCGTACTCTTTTAGTAGGGAGGGCGCCCGAAAGGGCGCCTTTGCGTTACCTATGGAGGCAGATGGCAGTTAAAGCGAACACCCGTACCAAGGCGGCGAGCGCCCGTATCAAGGTGGCAGGCGCACGTACCAAGGCGGCGAGCGCCGGCAAGGGCGACCTGGTCGTCGTCGAGTCCCCGACGAAGGCCCGGACGCTCGAGCGGATGCTGGGCGCCGGGTACACGGTCGAGGCCTCGTTCGGCCACATCCGGGACCTGCCCAAGTCCAAGCTCGGCATCGACGAGAGGACCTTCGCCCCGGAGTACGTCATCCCCGACGACGCGGAGAAGGTCGCCCGGCTGCTCCGGAGGGAGGCCAAGTCGGCCGCGCGGATCTGGCTGGCGACCGACCTCGACCGCGAGGGCGAGGCCATCGCCTGGCACGTGGCCGACATCATGGCCGCGCCCCAGGACAAGCTTCGCCGCGTCACCTTCCACGAGATAACGCCCGTGGCGATCGCGGAGGCCTTCAAGAAGCCCCGCGAGATCGACATGGACCTCGTGAACGCCCAGCAGGCCCGCCGCGTCGTGGACCGCCTCGTCGGCTACAAGCTCTCGCCGCTCCTCTGGAAGAAGATCCGCTACGGCCTCTCGGCCGGGCGCGTCCAGTCGGTCGCGCTCCGGCTCATCGTCGACCGCGAGCGCGAGATCCAGGCGTTCAACTCCGTCGAGTACTGGTCGATCGACGCGCTGCTCCAGAACAGGCAGGGCGAGGTCTTCCCGGCGGAGGTCGCGAGCCACAAGGGCCACAAGCTCACGATCGGCGACGGCAAGGCAGCGGACCGCCACCGCGCGGCGCTCGCGGATGCGGTGTACCGCGTCGCGAAGATCGACCGCCGCGAGACGTCCCGCAACGCTTCGCCGCCCTTCACCACGTCCACCCTCCAGCAGGAGGCGTCGCGGAAGCTCGGGTTCGGGCTGCGACGCACGATGGTGATCGCGCAACAGCTCTACGAGGGCGTGTCGCTGGGCGAGGGCCAGGTCGGCCTCATCACGTACATGCGCACCGACTCGCTGCACGTGGCCGAGGGCGCGCTCAAGCAGGCGCGCGACGTACTGCGGAGCGAGTACGGCGACGCGTACGCGCTCGAGCGGCCGCGCCATTTCCGTACCAAGAGCAAGGGCGCGCAGGAGGCGCACGAGGCGATCCGACCGACGGACGTCTCGCGCACGCCGGCCATGGTGAAGCGCTACCTCAAGCCCGACCAGCTGAAGCTGTACACGCTGATCTGGCGGCGCACCCTCGCGTCGCAGATGCCCGCGGCGCGGTACGAGGCGACGCGCGTGGACATCGAAGCCGACGGGTACGTGCTGCGCGCCAACGGCCGCAAGCTCCTCTTCGACGGCTTCCTGCGCGCCTACCAGGAGGGCACCGACCAGCCGGAGCGCGAGATCGCCCCGCTGCCGGAGCTGGCCGAGGGCGAGGAGCTGAAGGTCGTCGGCCTGGACGCGAACCAGCACTTCACGGAGCCGCCGCCGCGCTTCACCGAAGCGTCCCTGGTGAAGCTGCTCGAGGAGCACGGGATCGGCCGCCCCTCGACCTATGCGCCGACGATCTCGACCCTGGTCGAGCGCAAGTACGTCCGTCGGGAGCAGCGCGCGCTGCAGCCCGAAGACGTCGCCTTCACCGTCATCGACTTCCTGAAGGAGCACTTCACCGACATCGTCGACACGGGTTTCACCGCCCGCATCGAGGAGGACTTGGACCGCATCGCCCGCGGCGAGACCCCGTGGGTGCCGATCGTGCGCGCCTTCTTCGAGCCGTTCATCGCAACGGTCGAGGAGAAGACGGAGTCGGTGAAGAAGTCGGACGTCACCGAGGAGGCGACGGACAAGCTGTGCCCGAAGTGCGGGAGGCCGGTCATCATCAAGCTCGGCCGGTTCGGCCGCTTCTACTCGTGCACCGGATTCGTGCGGGGCAAGAAGGGCCAGCCTCTGCCGCCAGGCGCGTGCGACTACTCGGCACCGCTCGAGGGCGAAGAGGGTCCGCGCATGGAGGTCCTGGAGGGCGAGTTCTGCCCGGACTGCGGCAAGCCCCTGGCCAAGCGGATGGGCCGCTTCGGCCCCTTCATCGGCTGCACCGGGTACCCGGAGTGCAAGTACATCAAGAAGACGCAGGTGCGTACGGGCGTGACCTGCCCGCAGTGTGGGGAGGGCGAGCTGCTCCAGCGGCGCGGCAAGTGGAAGAGCACCTTCTACGGCTGCGAGCGCTACCCGGACTGCAAGTTCACCGCGAAGCAGCTGCCGGGCGCTGCTCCCGCCCCCGAGGCTCCGGCCGCCGAGCCGGTCGGGAGCTGACCGAAGCCCGGATCGCCACCGCCGGCGAGGACGCGGTCTGGGACGACCTCGTCCAGAGGACGGGCCGCGCGCACGTCCTGCAGACCAAGGGCTGGGCGCGGGCCAAGGCGCTCACGGGCTGGAGGGCGGAGCGCTACGTCCTCGACGACGGCGGCGTCGCGCAGGTACTGCTGAGGCCCCTCCGGTTCGGGCTCGTATTCGCCTACGCCCCGCGCGGACCCCTCGCGATGGGCCGGCTCGCCGACGCCATCGCGGCCCTCCGGCGGGCGCTCGGGCGCCACCGCTGCGTCGCGCTGCTCTGCGACCCCGAGGTCCCCGACTCGTCCGATCTCCTGCGGTCGGTGCGGGGTAGCGGCGCGCGGCCCTCGCCCGTCTACGTGCAGCCGCGCCGCACGCTCCTCCTGAACGCCCGGGTGGAACCGGAGCTCCTGCTCGCGTCGATGCGCAAGAAGACGCGGCAGTACATCCGGAAGGCGGAACGCGCCGGGGTGGTGACCGAGGAGACCGGCGACCTGGCGCGCTTTCATGCGGTCCTGCGGACCGTCGGCGAGCGCGACCGCTTCGCCGTCCACTCGCTCGACTACCTCGAGGCGCTCCGCGACGGCCTGGGCGAGGGCCTCCACGTGCTCATGGCGCGCGTCGGCGACGAGGACGTGGGTGCGCTCATGCTCGCGCGCATGGGCGAGCGGGCCTGGGAGCTCTACGGCGGGTGGAGCGGGAGGCATGCCGAGGAGCGGCCCTTCTACCTCCTCAAGTGGCGCGCCATCCAGCGCATGCGCCAGCTCGGGGTCGAGCGGTACGACATGTGGGGCTTGAGCGACCGTCCCGACGACCCGAACGACCCGCTGGCCGGCGTGACCGAGTTCAAGCTGGGCTTCGGCGGCGACGTCGTCACCTGGATAGGAGCGCTAGAGGTACCGGTGCGCCGGCTGCTCTTCCCGATCTGGCAGCTCGCCGGCCGGCGGCGCTTGGCGCGCGCCGCCGGATGACGAGCTACGCGCGGGGCAAGCCGCCCGCGACCCCCCCACGGGGCTGGGATGAGGCCGCCGTCCGCTCGCCGGGAGGCCACGTCCTCCAGTCCTCCGCGTGGGCCGCCATCCGCACGGCGCAGGGGTGGCGCGCCGAGTTCGTGCGCGTCGGCGACCCGCTGCCCGTGGCCCTGGTCCTCTGGCGCCGCGTGCCGCTGCTCGGCGGCATCGCCTACGTCCCGCGCGGACCCATCGTCGCGCCGGGCGACGAGGCGGGCCTCGAGCGCGCCCTCACCGCCCTCGGCTCGCTGGCGCGCGAGCGCGCGGCGCTGCTCTTGAAGGTGGACCCCGAGCTCGCGCCGGAGGCGGCCGGCCCGGCCCTCGCGCGTGCCGGGTACCGGCGCGCGGCCGACGTGCAGCCGGTCCTGGCGACGCTCGTTATCGATCTCGGGCCCGACCCCGACGCCCTGCTCGCGGGCCTCGAGAAGGACACGCGCTGGAGCGTCCGCCAGTCCGCCAAGCGCGGCGTGACGGTCCGCGAGGTCTCGGATGAGGAGGCCCTGCGCGCCTTCTACGACCTCTACCGCGCCACGGGGTCGCGCGCCAACTTCATCACGCGGACCTGGGACTACTACGGCCTCGTGTGGCGGACCCTGATCTCGGCCGGCCTGGCGCGCCTACGGCTGGCCTACTTCGAGGAGCGCGCCGTGGCCGGCGCGATGACGTGGCGGTGCGGGGACCGTGAGCTCTACATGTACGGCGCGAGCAACGAGGAGGGGCGCCGGCAGTACGCGTCGTACGGTCTTCAGTGGGAGTGCATCGCGGGGGCGAAGGCCGGCGGCGCGCTCACCTATGATCTCGGAGGGATCCCGGCCGATCCCTCCCGGAAGGACGACCCGATGTACGGACCGTACCTGTTCAAGAAGGGCTTCGGAGGGACACCCCGCGCGTACGTCGGCGCGCACGACGTCGTGCCGAGAGAGCTCGCGTACCGCGCGTACCTGGCCGCCGAGCCGCTGTACACGCGGGCGCTGCGGCTCGCCGGGCGCGGCGCCAGTTGAGGCTCGGCGCCCTCCTCGCGGCCGCCGGCGCCTCGGTCGCGGACGGCGCCGCCGACCTCGACGTACGGAGCCTGGCGTACGACTCCCGCAG
>JBOGTE010000070.1:0-10226 GCA_050692015.1 Candidatus Limnocylindria bacterium | reverse complement strand
GCGCTGCCCGTCGCGGCGCGGTGCCGTGCGGCGGTCCTTGCCGCTGCGGCGCTCGCTGGCGCTGCGCCGGTCCTTGCCCGTGCGAACGTCCCTTGCCGGCGCCTTGGATGCCTTGGCGCGGCGCTCGGACGCGCGCCGCTCGCGCCCGCTGCGGCGCTCCGGGGAGCGCTGCTCCTTGCGCCGGCGCTCCTCGCGCGCCCGCCGCTCCTCGGCCCGCCGGTCCGCGGCGCGGCGGTCCGATCCGCGGCGCTTGTCCTCGCTCACTGGTGTCCTCCTGCGCGCGAGCGCGCCGCCTCGGTCGAGCCGGCCTGCTCCAGCATCGCGCCTGACGCGTCGGCGATCCGCTCGAGGAGCATCTGGTCGTGACGCTCGAACGAGCCGCTTCGCTTGTTGAGCACCTGGATCACGCCGACCGTGCGCCCGTCCTGTCCCCACACGGGCACGGCAAGGATATTCAGCGTGCGGAATCCCGTCACGAGGTCCACGCTGCGGTCGAACCGCGGGTCGGCATAGGCGTCCGGGACGTTGATCGTCTCCCCTGTGAGCGCCACCTGGCCCGCCAGGCCCCGGCCGATGGGCAGGCGGATCTCCACGCCGGCCCGCTGCGCCACGGCGGAGCGGATCTCCACCCGACCGTGGTCAACGACGTAGACCGTGCAGCGCTCCGCGTCGACGGCTTGGGAGCAGAGCTCCACCAGGCGCTCGAGGTATGCGTGGCGGTCCCTGACGAACTGCAGATGGCCGAGACCGACCATCACCAGGGTCACTTTGTCGTCGAGCGCCACCCGCTAATGGAAGCCGGCCACCGCCGCCTTCCCGATCTGGATCTCGGGCGGCGGGGCGGGGTTCGGGTTCGCCGAGAGGCCGATGCGGTCGATCTGGTAGCAGCGGACCGGCTCGCCCCGGCCCTTCACGAAGATCGCGCCGAGATCGACCTTGATCACGTCCTCGCCCAGCTGCTGGAGGGTCTCGGCGCTGCAGGCGACCTGGTCGCGGCGCGCGATGTCGTTCGAGGTGAGCCGCGAGGCCACGTTCACCGGGTCGCCGATGACCGTGTACTCCATGCGGCCGGAGGCTCCGAGGAAGCCCGCGACCGCCGCGCCAGTGTTGATGCCGAACCCGAACGAGACGTCGGGCCCGCCCTTGGCGCGCTCGGCCACGATCCACTTCTGCAGCTCGACGGCGCACTCGACGGCCTTGCGCGCGTGATCCGCGACCTCCACGGGCGCGTTCCAGATGACCATGATGTTGTCGCCGTTGTACTTGTTCACAGTGCCCTCGTAGCGGTTGACGATGTTGACCATGCCCTCGAAGTAGCGGTTGAGCGTGGCCAGGAGGGTCGGCGCGTCCATGCCCTCGGACATCGTCGTGAACCCGCGGATGTCGCCGAAGAGCACGGTCATCTCGCGCATCTCGCCGCCCAGGTGCAGCCCGCCGCGCTCCTCGCGGTCCATGATCGTGCGGGCGACGGACGGCGTGACGAAGCGGCCGAACGTGGACTGCGTGCGCGCCACGGCGACCTGCTCTTCGACGAGGAGGTAGCCCAGCGTCACCACCCACCAGAAGACGCTCGGGACCAGGTAGCCGATCGAAGGGACGCTCACCGGCCCGTTCCCGATCGCGCCCTCGACCTGGAACGAGAAGAGCACGACCTGGAGGAACGAATACACGGCGAGCCCGCCGAGCGCCAGCAGGAACCCCAGCAGCCGGAGGCGGAATACGAGGAGCACGCCGGCGACCAGCAGCGCGAGGATCTGCACGACCGTCGGCAGCAAGCCCTGATCCGGCACGGGGTAGCGGTTGGTGAAGATCGACTGGGCGGCATTGGCCCAGATCTCGACCCCCCACATCTTCTCCGCACCGCTGTTCGGCACCGGGTAGTTGTCCGGCACCGCTGGAAGGGTGTGAGCGCCGACGTAGATCGACCTTGCCTGTAGCAGGTTGCGCGCGACCTTCCCCTCGACGACGTCGATGAGCGAAACGACACAGAACTGGCCCGCCTGCGCGCAGTGGCCGGAGGCACGCGACTCCACGGGCGGTGCTGGGGGCGCGGCGTAGTAGATCCGCATCGCTCCGCCCTCGTTGACCGGCATATTGCGGGCGCCGAGCGGCGCCGGGACGACGAATCGGTCGCCCTCGACGGTGGCGCGGCCGAGGTCGCCCGCGAGATGCGTGATGCTCGCCACGAGCGCGAGCGAGTGGAAGGTCTCCCCGTTCGGTCCCCTCACGATGAGCTGCGCCTCGCGGACGCGCGAGTCCGGGTCGGGGATCACATTCACGGCAGCCAGACCCGCGGCGGCATCCGCGAACATGGGCAGAGGCAGCTTCAGGACCGGGAAGTGCAGTGCCCCGTCGCGGTACTCCCCGAGGCCGTCGCCCTGCATCGCAAGGATGACGTTGCCGGCGCCCCGGATCGCGTCCGCCAGCGCCTGGTCGTCCGCGGGCCGGTCCGAGGGGTCGAAGAACCCGACGTCGAACGCGATCACCTTCGGGCTGTGCGGCTGTAGCGCGTTCAGGAGATCCGCGTACGCCTGGCGCGGCAGGGGCCAGCGTCCGTACTTCGTCACGGTCGCGTCGTCGAGCGCGACGATGGTGATCTGGTTGCGGACCTCCGCGGGGGACGACTTGAGCACGTAGTCGTAGACGACCGATTGCAGGCTGCTGTCGAGGTACTTGGTCCCGATCAGGTAGCCGCCGAGGAGCGTCCCGAGACCCACGATGAGCGCCAGGACGGCGCGCTGTCGCTGCTTGCGGTTCCGGAACAAAGCTTCTCCTCTTTACTGCCCTCCCGGGCACTGCTTTGACCTGTCTCTTAAATGCGCTCACGCGCACTGCTTGACCTGCGGATCGTGCGGAACCGGCGAAATGCTAGCGCCTGGACCCCCGCCGAAGGGGTCAACGCGGAGCCAGCCGTCGTAGAACGCCCCGGAGGACGCCGATGGCCCGGGCGTGGTCTTCCAAGCGCAGGCGCTCCATGGGGGTGTGGTCGTAGGCGCTGTCCCCGGGGCCGTACGCGACCATGGGGCAGGGCCAGGCCGGGTGGAGCACGTTCATGTCGCTGGTGCCGCTCTTCGCGATGAAGGCCGCCCGGCCCCCCGCCTCGGCGATGGACCGGGCGAACGCCCGGGCCAGGTCGCTCGTCCGCTCCGTCCGCGCCGGCTCTTCGCTCCCGACGACCTCGACCGTCACCGCCGCTTCGCCGTCGTGGGCGGCGGCCGCCGCCCGTAGGTCGCGCTCCACCGCGCCGGCGGTGACGCCGGGCGGGATGCGGTAGCCGACCCGCAGCCGGGCCTGCTCCTCGAGCCCGTCGCCCGGCCCCGCCGTGATGCCCTCGAGACGGACGTCCAGGCGGTCGAACGCGCGCGCCGCGTCCCGGGCGGTCGCGCTCCGGACGCGCTCCCAGAGCCCCAGCGCCTCTTCGGCGATCGTCGCGCCCGGCGCGGCCCCGTGGCGGCCCGCGCGCGTCAGCGCGATCTCGCCCAGCAGGCGTCCCTTGTAGGCGACCGTCACGCCGTCCCAGCCGGAGGGCTCGCCGATGACGCACCAGTCCGGCGCGGGCTGCGTCGCCCAGTGGCGGGCGCCCGCGCTCGTCGGCGACTCCTCTTCCACAGCTCCCACGACGGTGACGGTCACGCCGGGCACGGGCACGGTCGCCGCGGACACGAAGGCCGCGAGCGGCCCCTTCGCATCGACCGCGCCGCGCCCGACGAGCTCGCCGTCCTCGACGCGCACCGGGATCTCGCCCGGCACCGTGTCGATATGCCCGAGCAGGACGACGTGCAGCGGACCCTCGCCGATGTCCCCCACCGCGTTGCCGGCGTCATCGACGCGCGCGCGGAACCCGCGCTCCGCCATCCGCGCGACGAGCCACTCCACGGCGTCGCCCTCCTGCCTTGAGGGGCTGGGGATCTCGACGAGCCCGCGGACGAGTTCGAGGTCGGCGGGGTCGAGGCTGGCGCTCACGCGAGCGCGGCCGCCGTCGCGGCGATCACGCGGTCCACCTGCTCGGCCGTGATCACCAGCGGCGGGAGGTAGCGCACCACGGTCGGGCCGGCCCCCAGCGCGAGCACGCCCCGCTCCTGGAGCGCCCGGATGGTCGGTCCGGCGTTCTCCTTGAGCTCGATGCCGCAGAGGAGTCCGAGGCCGCGGAGCTCGCGCACCTTGGGGCTCTCGATGCCGCGCAGGCCCTCCAGCAGCTGCTCGCCGCGCTCGCGGGCGCGCGCGGCGAGGCCGAGGCGCTCCATCTCGCCGATCGCGGCGATGGCCGCGGCGCACGCGAGGGGATTCCCCCCGAACGTGCTGGAGTGCGACCGCTTGGGAAGGTCGCCGAGGGCGCGCGAGAACGCGACCGCGCCCATTGGCAGCCCGCCGGCGATGGACTTGGCCAGGCAGAGGATGTGGGGCGCCACCCCGTAGCTCTCGACGGCGAACATGGTCCCAGTCCGGCCGAACCCCGTCTGAACCTCGTCCAGCACCAGCAGCGCGCCGCGCTCCCGGCAGAGGCGGGCGGCCTCGCGCACGAACTCCGGAGTCGCGGGACGTACCCCGCCCTCGCCCTGCACCAGCTCGAGCACGACGGCGGCGGTGTCCGGTCCGATCGCCGCGTCCAGGGCCTCGACCTTGTTGAAGGGCACGTGTGACGCCCCCGGGAGGAGCGCGTCCCCGCCGAGCGCCTCCCGGTACTCCGGCCCCCAGGTGGCCGCGAGCGCGCCCATGGTCTTCCCGTGGAAGCCGCGCATCGTCGCGACGACAGCGGACCGCTTGGTGGCCATGCGGGCGAACTTCAGCGCTCCCTCCACCGCTTCCGTCCCGCTGTTGCAGAGGAACACGCGGTCGAGAGCGGGCGGGAGGATGCGCTCGAGGACGTCGTACAGCTCGGCGCGGCGGTCGTTGTAGAAGAGCTCGGTGCAAGACGCGAGCGTCCGCGCTTGAGCGGCGATCGCCTGGGCCACGGCCTCGTTGCCGTGCCCGAGGTTGGCCGACCCCTGCCCGCCGACGCAGTCGATGTACTCGTTCCCCTCGGAGTCAAAGACCGTCGCGCCCTCGCCGCGCACGATCGCGAGCGGCCGCTTCTGGTAGAGGCCCGAGGTGTGGCGGTCCTCGCGCGCCTGGATCCCGCTCACGCGACGACCCGCGTCCCGCTTGCGCCGTCAAGGCCGCGGATCCAGACCTCGCGCACGCCGGCGTCGAGCGCCTCGCGCGCCGCGAGGATCTTCTTCTTCATACGGCCGTGCGCCAGCGCGTCGGCCTCCTCGAGGCCGGCCTCCGGGACCAGCGACGACGGGTCACTGACGTCGCGCAGGAGTCCGGCAACGTTCGTGAGGATCAGGAGGCGCTCCGCGCCGAGCGCGCCGGCGATGGCCGCGGCGGCGCGATCGCCGTCGATGTTCAGCCCGTCGCCCTCGGCGGACACGGCCAGCGGCGCGATCACCGGGACGCGCTTCGCAATGAGCAGCTCGCGCAGCAGGTCGGCGTTGACCGCGTCGATGGTCCCGGTGTGGTCGTCACGCAGGATGACCACCTTGCCGCCCTGCACCGCGCGCACGGCCTTCCGCTTGCCCACGAGCAGCCGCCCCGACAGCCCCGAGAGGCCCACGGCGTCGATGCCGCGCCGCTGGAGCAGCTCCACGTAGAGGAAGTTCTCCACGCCGAGCGCGGCCATCGCGAAGATCTCGAGCGTTCGCCGGTCGGTCCGGCGGCTCTGGTGCCCCGACGGAGAGACGACGACCTCGGGCGGATGGCCCAGAAGCGTCTGTAGCCGGTCGGTCTCGGCCGACGCCCCGTGCACGAGCACGACGGGCTCGCTCGCTGCGAGGCCGGCGACGAGGTCCGCGACGGCGGCGCGGTCCACGCCGCTCGATCCCCCGGCCTTGACCACTGTGCGGACCGCGCCGCTCAAGGGTGCAGCCCGACGAAGCCGAGGCCGGCGTCCTCCGCCAGTCCCAGCGCGACGTTCATGGCCTGTACGGCGTTTCCCGCGGCGCCCTTCACCAGGTTGTCGATGGCGCAGAGCGCCACGACCCGGTCGCCACGCGGGTCGAGCGCGAAGCCGACGTCCGCGAAGTTCGTCCCGGCCACAAGCTTCGGCTCGGGTAGACGGTAGATGCCGCCGCGCTCCTTCACGATCCGCACGAAGGGCTCGGCGCCGTACGACTCGCGGTAGGCGCGCCAGAGCGTCTTCTCGTCGGCGACGCCTTGGACCGGCACGTGCGCGGTCGCGAGCACGCCGCGCACGAGCTCGACCGATGTCACCGAGAGCTGCACGCGTGGACGCCAGCCAGCCTCTGACCCTCCCGGGGGGACCCCCGCGAGCTCCTGCTCGATCTCCGCGGTGTGGCGGTGCCCGACCGGGCGGAAGCTGCGCACCACGCCGCTGCGCTCGGGATGGTGCGAGTCGTCGCTGGCCTCGCGGCCACCCTCGCTCGAACCGACCTTGCACTCGATGACGATCGGCCGCTCGCGGTCGATCAGCCCGGCCCGCGCCAGCGGGAGCGTCGCCAGGATGCTCGCCGTCGCGTTGCAGCCGGCTCCGGTCACGAGCGACGCGCCGCGGATCCGCTCACGGTGCAGCTCCGGGATGCCGTAGACGGCCTCGCCGAGCCGGTCCGGGTGTGGATGCGCCGCGCCGTACCAGGTCTCGTAGTCGTGAGGGTCGCGGAGGCGATGGTCCGACGAGAGGTCGATGACGAGCTTCGCGCGGCCCTCGAACTCGGAGAGCCGGTGCGCGCCGTTCGGCAGCGAGAGAAAAAGGACGTCGCACTCCCCTACCTGGTCGTAGGGGACGAACGAGAGGTCGGTGCGCTTGCGGAGGTTGGGGTGGGCGGTCGTGACGGGCTTGCCTGCGAGCGAGGTGCTGCCCGCCAGGACCTCCCGCACTTCCGGGTGCCCGAGGAGCAGGCGGAGCAGCTCGCCACCGGCGTAGCCGGCGGCGCCGACGATGCCGGCGCGCAGGCTCACGAGCGGCTCTGTTCGGCCTTGCGGGCGACCTCGAGCACGAAGTCGATGATCTTGGCGGGGATGTTCACACCGGTCGTGTCGATCGAATTGCGGAACTCCATCGTGTAGTTCACCTCGATCACCAGGAGCCCCTCGGGCGCCTCGAGCAGGTCAACGGCGACCACCCCGCCGCCGACGGACCTTGCCGCGCGGACGCAGAGATCGTTCAGCTCCGGCGTAACGGGACACTTGGAGGCCTTCCCGCCGCGCGCGGTGTTGGTGATCCAGTGGTCCGACGCCCGGTAGATCGCCCCGATGGTCTCGTCACCCACCACGAAGGCACGGATGTCCCGGCCGGGCTTGGGCACGTGCTCCTGGACGTAGTAGATGGAGTGCATGTACGTCCCGAGGACGTCCTTGTGCTCGAGGATGCTCTCGGCCGCGTCGCGGTCGTTCACCTTCGAGATGAGCCGGCCCCAGGAGCCGACCAGCGGCTTCAGGACCGCCGGGTAGCCGAGCTCCTCGATGGCGGCCATGGCGGCCTCGGGCGTGAACGCGAGGCGCGTGCGGGGGGTCGGCACGCCGTCTCGGATCAGGCGCATGGTCGTCAGCAGCTTGTTGCCGCACACGTCGGCCACCTCGAACGTGTTCACCGTCGGGATGCCCCAGGTGTTGAGCACGCTGAGCGCGTAGAGCGCGCGGCTGTGCTGGATGGCGCGCTCCAGGACCACGTCCACGCCCAGGTCGGGCTTCGTCTCCACGGCGAGGACGAGCTCCCGGTCGTCGATGGTCTTCACCGGTACGTGCCGCCGGTCGAGCTCCTCGAGGAGGAGCTTCTCCTCCACCCGCACCCGGGAGAGGAGGACCCCGACGGTGGGGCTACTCACCCCAGTCTTCTTCCTCTTTCGGCGCGAGCGCCAGCGCCACCGGGGAGGTGCCGGTCACCTCCAGCTCGGCGCCGCAGTCGGGGCAGGCGACGATCTCACCTTTGACGGCGTCGGTGCCGACGGACACGTCGGCATCGCACTCGGGACACTTCGGCATGGATCCCTTCCCTCTACCCGGTGAGCCAGGCGGGACGGTATTCGAACCGCCCACCTACGAGCATCAGTTTGCTCAAGGGTCTCCTGGCTTGCAAGGACGACCTGGACGACCTCCGGCGAGCAGTCATGACGCAAGACGAATTTGGGGCACCGCTGCGTCAGGCTGGCAAGCGCCGCCGCCGTATCGCAGGACTTTCGAGCCAGTAGGCGCGGTACGGGTCGTCGTTCGCGGCGAGGAAGACCTCATCCGCGACCTCGCCTCGCCTGATCTACCAACCGGTTCGAATCCGATGCGGCAGCCCTAACAGGACACTATTGGAAACCGAAGGGAAGCCGAAAGCTACAGGGAACCTCTCTCCTCGACCTGCTCATTGAGCACTACGACCGCCTCATCGCCATGACCGGTCAAGTCCAGGACGAGAGCCTGAAACCGAAGGGTGTCGGCCCGGAAGACCCTCAGACGGAGAGCTCCTCCGGGCCGCGGACTGCCAGGCCGTCGCGGTCAAAGACACGCCCGCACGCCGTGCACGTCACGTAGCCGATCCATTCCGCCGTCGTCGGTTCGACAGGCTGACCGGCGCGATTGGTCGTCTCCCACGAACCGCCGTGTGGGTCCGTCTTGCCGCAGGCGTAGACCCAGGCGTCGCACCTACTAAGGTCGTCGCCGTGCCCGTCGTGGAACGCCGCCGGAGTCAGCGAAGCGATAGCGAGCGGCGGCGGTTCGCTGGTCCTCGCTCTGCCAACTGCAGTCGACTCGCTCAATCACGTCGCTTCTCCTTCCTCCCAAATGGCACCGATTCAATTGATGATCCGCACGCAACTCTCTGTCAACAATCAAGCGGCGTGCTCTGATCTCGCGACGCGCGCCCACCTGCAGTTCTAGACTGCCGCGCTAGACGCGCCCGCGTACCGCTTCGCACGCTCTAGCTGATCCTGGAGGAAGGCTTGGCGACTGCTGATCTCGCCACGATCGGCCGCAAGACCGGCCGCGTCATCGACGTTCGTATTGGCTACAAGATCATCGAGCTCTTTAGCGAAGGGCTCTACTCCAGCGCGACCAAGGCCATCGAGGAGCTTGTCTCCAACAGCTTCGATGCGGGCGCTCTTCATGTCCACGTCCTTCTGCCGCCCGACCTAGCGGACCGTGACGCCGCCATCGCCGTCATCGATGACGGTGTCGGTATGGATCCAGCGGGCTTCGAGCAGCACTGGATCATCGGCGACAGCAACAAGCGGCTGGTGAGCTACGTCGCACCACGCGGCCGAAAGCAGATCGGCAAGTTCGGCATCGGGAAGCTCGCGACCTACGTCCTTGCCAAGCGGCTCACACACATCTCTAAGAAGGACGGCCGCTTCAACGCCGTCACGATGGACTTCGGCAACGTTCCCAAGGCCAGCAAGGGCAAGAACAGCATGGTCACCGAGACCGTCCCTTTGGACCTCCGCGAGCTAACGGAAGACCAGGCGCGCACGGTGCTCGAACCCTGGGTCACGGGCGACGGACCTGGATACAAGGCTCTCCGTCTCTTCGGGGCCAAGGCGGCTGACTCGTGGACGGCGGCGATCATGAGTCAGCTCAAGGACATGGCCGTTGAGCTGCAGCGTGGACGTCTGCGCTGGGTTCTCGAAACAGCGATGCCGCTGCGCGATGACTTTCACCTATACCTCGACGGAGCGGAGATCGCCCGAGCGAAGCTCAAGCGCAAGCGTGTCGGCCGCTACGTCCTCGGCAAAGATGTGGTGGAGCTTCCGCCGCCGGCGCCGAAGGAAGGCGAGGCCAGTCCCGATCCAAAGGCGCCGGAGGAATCGCGTTTCGGTATCCAGTACCAGAAGGTTGGGCGCGTAAGCGGCTATATCGAGACCTACGCCGATCCGCTCGACACCGGCAAATCCGAGGAGACCGAGCGCAGCAACGGGTTCTTCGTCTACGTCCGCGGTCGGCTCGTCAACATCGAAGACCCCGGGTTCGGGATCGACCGGAACCTGCTTCGGCACGGGACGTTCTCGCGCTTCCGCATGGTGATTCATGCCGACAGCCTCGACGAAGAGCTGCGCTCGTCGCGGGAGGCGCTGCGCAAGGGAGTCCTCTTCAACATTGTCCGGAACATCGCCCACGGTGGCTTCAATTACGCCCGGGCGAAACTTGAGGAGCACGAGCGGGAACTGGAACCCGGCGCGCAGGTTTCGAGGCGTGTTGCCGCGACCGCCGGTGCGCTCACCCGTCGTCCCCTCGCCGCAGTTTTGAAG
>JBOGTE010000069.1:0-10360 GCA_050692015.1 Candidatus Limnocylindria bacterium | reverse complement strand
GTCCACCAGCGCCGGGGAGCCGCGCGGCACGAGGATGGTGCCCGCGAGCGGCACCCCGTCGCGCTCGAGGCCGCCGAACCCGCTCCGTCTGAACCCGGCGCCGGCGAGGAGCGCGCGCGCCGCGTCCAGGTCCCGGTCCTGGGCGGTGCCCGCCACCGCCGCCCAGAGCGGCGGGACCAGGTAGCTCGAGGGCGCACGCACGCGACCCGAGAACACCGACCGCGAGATGCGGTCCCGGTCCACCGCCAGCGCGATCGCCGAGCGCACCGCGGGCTCGGAGAAGGCCTGCCCGAGACGCAGCATGGTGACGGCCTGGGCCTGCTTGTAGAGGACCTGGAGCGAGGCCGCGCCGCTGGACCGGTCCAGCGTGCGCGCGAGGTCCGCCTGGAGGGCGGGGTACGGTGCGACGTCGATCGTGCCGCGCCCGATGGCGGCGAGGAGGGCGGTGCGGTCCGCGAAGGTCCGGACGAGGATGCGGTCGATCTCGGGGTCGTCGATGGGATGGTCCTCGAACGGGACGAGCTCGAGCGACCCGGCGCCACGCGACGCGACCCGGTAGGGGCCGGCGTGGACCGGTCGGGCGCGGTAGTCCGCGAGCGCCGCGTCGCTACCGAGGAGGTGCCGCGGGAGCGCGCGGGGGGCCAGGGCGAACAGGTCCCAGCGCTCGCCGGCGCGGTACAGCACGCGGACCGTGCGGTCGTCCAGGACCTCGACCGCGTCGATGCGCTCGGCGGCGGCCCGCGCGGCGCTCCCCTCGGGCGCTCGGCGGTCCCGCTCGAAGGCGAAGCGCACGTCCTCCGCGCCGACGGGCCGTCCGTCGTGCCACAGGGCGTCCTCACGGATGCGGAAGTCGGCGACGATCGACCCGTCAGCGGAGATCCGCGCGCCGCCGTTCTCGAGCGTCGGGACCGTCTCGACGAGACGGGGCTCGAGGTCCTCGGCGTCGGTGCGCCGGACGAGCGGTTCGACGAGCAGGGCGGCGACCGCCGCGGCGGAAGGGTCGTCGATCAGCGAAGCGGGCTCGCCGACGATCCCGATCACGAGCTCGCTGCGCGGCTCGGCCGGAAGCGTGGGAGGGGTGCAGGCCACCAGGAGCGCCGACGCGAGGACCCATGCGCGCCAGGCGGGGAGCCGGCGCGACATCGCCCTCTTCTAGCGGAGCGGGGCGGTCATCCGCGCCAGCAGCGGCGGCTCCGGCGGCGCCTCGGGGACGACGTGCTCATCCGGCTGCGCTGGCGTGCCGGGCGGGATGGTGGAGTCGATGTCGTCGTAGAGCTGTAGCTGCCGCCCCTGCTTGAGCCACTGGATCATGCGGACCATGTCCTCGTTGGCCGTCGGGACGACGATGCGCACGGTCCAGCGCTGGATGGCCGGTGGCGCCGGCTGGACCAGCATGTCGTCCACGACGGCACCGTCGCTCACCGGCACCGGCGCGGTCCCCGGCACCGACGCGAGCGCCGCGGCGAACACGAACGCGCTCATGCCGACCGCGATGCCCAGCTCCGAGATGCGGGACACGGCCGCGGCCCAGCGGACCGGCGGCCGGGGCTCCGCGCGTCCCCAGCGCACGGCCGCGCGCACGCGGGTGGGGCCGACGGTGGAGCGCCGCGCGCGCAGCGGCGCGAAGGCGTTCTCGATCGCCGCCTCGACCTCGAGGCGCTCGCCCAGACCCAGTCCGCGGGCTCGCTCGCTCACCCTATCCCCGTAGCCCTGTCCTGCCGGGATGGTTCGACCGGCAGCCCCGGATGTCGCGAAAGATGCGTTCGGAGGCGCCGCAGGGCGTAGTGGAGGCGCGACTTCACCGTCCCGATGGGGCACTCCACGATCACGGCGACCTCGGCAAGGTTGAGGCCATTCAGGTAGTGCAGGACGACCACCGTCCGGTGCTTGGGGGCGAGCGTGTCGATGCACTCGAGCACGACCCGCCGGAGCTCCGCGCGCTCCGCCAGCTGCGAGGGCGACCCGTCGTCGCTGGCGGTCAGCTCGTCGGCGGCGTCGTCGATGGAGCTGTACGTGACGCCCTTGCGCGGGCGCCGGTCGTACGACTCGTTGATCGCGACCCGGTAGAGCCAGGGGCGCAGCGAGTCGTCCGGCTCGAGGCGGGCCAAGGCCCGGTGCGCACGGGCGAAGGTATCGACGACGATCTCCTCCGCGGTCGAGGGGTCCTTGGTGATGGCCAGCGCCAGGCGGAAGATGCCGTCGCGGTACCTGTAGAAGAGCGCGTCGAACGCGCCGTCGTCGCCGAGGCGCGCGGCGTACACGAGCTCGCGGTCGTTCCGGGGGTCGCCCTGGAGCTCCGACGCCCGGGTCCGGCCCGCGGCGGGACGCTGCCGCGGGTCGTTCAACTCGGATCCGGTAGGTAGCGCCGGATCGCGCGAAGCTTCCGTGATCCCTGCGTGCCGCGCTCGACGAACGCGCCGCTCTGCGGGGCGTGGAGGAAGGCGCCGTCGCCGGTCGAGAGACCGACGTGGGTGACGCGTTCGTCACCGAAGAAGAGCAGGTCGCCCGCCCGGGCCTCCTCCACCGGTCGCCCCTCCATCGCCTGCTGGTCCGCGTCGCGGTCGAGGCGGATCCCGTTCAAACGGTACACCTGCTGCACGTAGCCACTGCAGTCGATCCCGAGCGCGGTGGTGCCGCCCCATAGATAAGGAACGCCTAGGAAAGCCTCGGCCGTGGCGATGAGGTCGTCCGCGGTCGGCGGACGCTGCGGCAGGTCGCTGAGCACGATGACGTCGTCGAGCGAGACGTGAGCCTCGAGCGCCCCCGTCCTGAGCGCGAGCATCTTCGATGGCACGCGCACCCAGCCGTCGGGATCGGGCGGGATCTGTCGGTCGGCCACAGGCGTACCCGCGGGGAGGTATCCGAGGATGCGGGACGCAGTGTCGGTCGCCTCGTAGATCGGCGCCGCGACCACGCGGACCCGGCGTCCGCCCTGAGCACCCAACACCTCGACCGCATCTGTGTGGATCCAGCCGAAGTAGTGGTCCTCGGCTTGGATGTACCACCAGTCACCGTGCGAGCCGAGGACGCGCGCGACCTCCTTGTAGTGGAGCTGATCGACGAGCTCGGCGTTCGCAGTCGGGTTCGCTCTCAGATCCGCGACAGGGGCCATCACGAAGGCGAGCTGCGGTACGACCATCGCCACGCGCGTCCGCGCGGGCGCGAGGCCGACGGCTTGCATCAGCGACGCTGCCACTTGAGGACCGGCTTGCGCGCGGCGCCGACCTCGTCCAGCCGGCGGAGGGGCGCGGTCACGGGCGCCTCGTGCAGCGATGCGGGATCGGCCTCCACGCGGTCGGCGATGCGGATCAGCGCGTCGGCGAAGGCGTCGAGCGTCTCCTTGGGCTCCGTCTCGGTGGGCTCGATCATCATCGCCTCGGGCACGATCAGCGGGAAGTACACGCTCGGCGGGTGGAAGCCCTCGTCGATGAGCGCCTTCGCGATGTCCAGCGCCGAGGCGCCCTTCCTCTTCTGGGGCGCGGCCGTCAGGACGAACTCGTGCATCGGCGTGCGGTCGTACGCGACCTGGTACCGCTCCCGCAGGCGCGCCAGGAGGTAGTTCGCGGCCAGGATGGCGTCATCGGACGTCTCGACCATGCCGTCGCCCCCCAGCGTCTTCATGTAGGTGTAGGCGCGCACCAGCACTCCGAAGTTCCCGACGAGCGAGCGCATGCGTCCGACGGTCTTCGGATACCGGCTGCTGCCTGCACGCCGGTAGGTGCCGTCGTCGTCGCGGAACACGCGGTGTGTCGGCAGATGCGGCTCGAGAGGCGCCTTCACGCAGAGCGGCCCCGCTCCCGGGCCGCCGGCGCCGTGCGGGGTGGAGAACGTCTTGTGCACGTTGATGTGGATGCAGTCCAGGCCCAGGTCGCCCGGACGCACCACTCCGAGGAGCGCGTTCATGTTGGCGCCGTCCCCGTACACGAGGCCGCCGACCTCGTGCACCGCCGCGCACACCTCGCGCACCCGCTCCTCGAAGAGCCCGAGGGTGTTCGGGTTCGTGAGCATGAGGCCCACGACGTCCGGTCCGAGCGCGGCCTTCAGCGAGGCGAGGTCGATGTTCCCGCGCGCGTCGCTCTTGACGGTCGTCACGTCGTAACCGCACATCGCCGCCGACGCCGGGTTCGTACCGTGCGCCGAGTCGGGCACGATGACGCGCCGGCGGGTCGCGCCCTCGCCGCGCACCTCGTGGTACGCCTTGAACATCAGCACGGCCGTGAACTCCGCGTGCGCGCCGGCGGCGGGCTGCAGGGTCACCGCGTCCATCCCCGTCACTTTCGCCAGCAGGTCCTGCAGCTCGTGCATCAGCTCGAGCGCGCCCTGCACCGTCTCGTCCGGCTGCTGCGGGTGGATCTCGGCGAACCCCGGGAGCGCCGCGGCGCGGTCGTTTACCTTCGGGTTGTACTTCATCGTGCACGAGCCGAGCGGGTACATGCCGCTGTCCACCGAGTAGTTGAGCTGCGCCAGGTGCGTGAAGTGCCGGACGACCTGCGGCTCGGTCAGCTCGGGCAGGTCGAGCGGCGCCGTCCGGCGGAACGACGCGGGGACGATCTCCTCCGCGCCGTCCCCACCGCGTACGTGACGGCCGTGGCGGCCTTCGCGCGCGAGCTCGACCAGCAGCGGCTCGAGGGCGGGCAGCGCCGTCGTGGCACCGACGTCCGGGACGAGCCTCATCTCGAGGGCACCGGCTCGCGCGCGCCGATCCGCTCGACCGCGGCGACCAGCGCGTCCATCTCGGAAGCGCTCGTCATCTCGGTGCACTGGATGACGACGCCGTCCGCCTTGCCGGCGTAGTGGCCGCGCATCGGCTCGCCCACGAGGATGCCCTCGGCGAGCAGCGCCTCGCGCAGGCCGTCGCCGAGCGGCGTCATCAGGAGGAAGCGGTCGAAGAAGTGCGGGATGCTCCAGTCCAGGGGCGTGGACTCGGAGGGCGCGACGGAGCAGCCGGGCAGCGCGCCGAGGCGGCGGGCCAGCTCGTGCGCGCGCTCCACGCCGAGGCGCGCCGCGGCGCGCAGGCCCTCGGGACCGAGGAGCGCCATGTAAGCCGCGGCCATGATCGCCGCGAGCGCCTCGTTCGTGCAGATGTTGCTGGTCGCCTTCTCGCGCCGGATGTGCTGCTCGCGGGTCTGGAGCGTGTTGACGAAGCCGCGCGTACCCCTCACGTCGGTCGTCTGGCCCACGATGCGGCCGGGCATCTGGCGCACGAGCGGCTCGCGGCAGGCGATGATCCCGAGGTGCGGGCCGCCGAACGACATCGGGATCCCGAGAGGCTGGCCCTCGCCCACCACGATGTCGGCTCCGAGCGCCCCCGGCGGCTCGAGCAGCGCGCAGGCGTGCGGCTCCGTCACGACCACGCACAACGCTCCCGCCGCGTGCGCGAGGTCGGCCGTCCCGCGCACGTCGATGAGGGCGCCCAGGGCGCTCGGGTACTGCACGATCACGCAGGCCGCGCCCTCGGCGGCCGCCGCGAGCTCCGCGGCCGGGGCCTGGACGACCTCGAGGTCGGGGCCCTGCGCGTAGGTGACCAGCGTCTGGCGGTACTGCGAGAAGACGTCGGCGGCCACGACGACCTTCTTCCGCCCGGTCACGCGCACGGCCATGAACGCCGCCTCGGCCATCGCGGTCGAGCCCTCGTACATGGAAGAGTTCACGACGTCCATCGCCAGGAGCTCGGCCATGAGCGACTGGTACTCGAACACGGCCTGGAGTGTCCCCTGGCTCACCTCCGGCTGGTAGGGCGTGTACGCGGTGAGGAACTCCCCCCGAAGCGCCATGACCGGCACCGCCGCGGGGATGTACCGCCTCTGCACGGGTCCGCCGACGAAGAAGGGCCCCGCACCGGCCGACCTGTTCTTCGAGGCGAGCTCGGCGAGAAGAGCGAACACCTCGGCCTCGGACATGCCCGGCGCGATGCCGAGGTCCGGCCGCCGCGCGTCCGCCGGGACGGCGGTCAGGAGGTCGTCGATGCTCCCGGCGCCGATCGCCGCGAGCATCTCGCGACGGTCCGCTTCCGTGTGCGGCGAGTAGGGGTTGGCGCCGATGTCAGTCCCCGCCGGAGGGAGTGGTCTCGCCGATGTGCGAGCGGTAGTCCTCGGGCGACAGGAGCTTCGCGAGCTCGGCCTTGTCGGCCAGCCTCACCTTGACGAGCCAGCCGTCCTCGAACGGGGAGCTGTTCACCAGCTCGGGGCTCTCGATCACCTTGACGTTGCGCTCGACGACCTCGCCCGAGAGCGGCGCGTAGATATCGGATGCGGCTTTCACGGACTCGACGACGCCGAGGCTGGCGAACTGGCGGACCGTCGATCCCTGTCCCGGGAGCTCGACGAAGACGACGTCGCCGAGCTGGTCCTGCGCGAAGTGCGTGATGCCGATGGTGGCCACGTCCCCGTCGAGACGGACCCACTCATGTTCTTTGGAGTACCTAAGGTCATCGGGGACGCTCAACTCACTACCCCTTTTCCCCCTCTGTCTGTTCCGCTGCACCGCTCAGACGAGCACGTATTGCCGCAGCGGATCGGGACTTATAAAAGGCCGTGCGGACTACGGTAGCGGGGACGTCGCGGTCGCGGATGCGGACCGCGACCGCCGTGCCGGCCTTCGTGAGGGCCACGGGTACGTAGGCCAGCGCGATGTTCTTGCCCACCGTCGGCCCGAACGTCCCGCTGGTGACGGTGCCCACCTCCTCGCCCCCGTAGATCACTGGATGGCCGTGCCGCGCGACGCCGCCGTCCACCACGAGCCCCGCGATCCGCCGCCGCGGCCCCTCCTCCTTGGCCCGCGCGATGGCGTCCCGCCCGACGAACTCCTTGTCCAGCTTGCAGGTCCACCCGAGACCGGCCTCGATCGGGTCCGTGCTCTCGTCGATCTCGTTGCCGTAGAGCGAGAAGCGGGCCTCGAGACGCAGCGTGTCGCGCGCCCCCAGGCCGATGGGCCGAACTCCGTGCGCCTCGCCCGCGGCCAGCAGGCGCGACCAGACCCCGGTCGCGCGCTCCCACGGGATGAAGACCTCGAAGCCGTCCTCTCCGGTGTACCCGGTGCGCGCGACCGTCGCCCGGGCGCCCGCGACGTGGGCCGAGACGACGCCGAACGGGGCGATGTCGCCGGTGGCGCCCTCCCCGGCATCGACGTCGGTCACCGCCATCAGCACCGCTGCCGCGCGCGGCCCCTGGACCGCGATGAGTGCCGTGTCCATCGAGGCGTCCTCGAGCTCGACGTCCGCCGGCACGTAGGGCCGGATGTGGGCCAGGTCCTTCGCGACGTTCGAGGCGTTCACCACGATCAGGTAGGTCTCGGCCTCGGTCCGGTAGACGATGACGTCGTCCACGATCGTCCCGCGCTCGCTGCACAGGAGTCCGTAGCGCGCCTGTCCCACGGCGAGCCCGGCGATGTCGCTCGACACGAGGCGGTCGGCCGCCGCGCCGGCGCCCCCGCCGCGGAGGTAGAGCTCGCCCATGTGCGAGAGGTCGAAGAGGCCCGCGGAGCCACGCACCGTGCGGTGCTCGCTGACGATCCCGGAGGGGTAGTGGATGGGCATCTCCCACCCCGCGAACGGCACCATCTTCGCGCCGAGAGCGACGTGCTCGCCGTGCAGGGGCGTCCGGAGCAGGTCTCCGGTCACGCCGCTTCGGCCACCAGGGCGCGCTCGAGCATCTCCCGGTAGGTCTCGAAGCTGAGCATGCGTCGCGCGTCGTCGACCGGGACCCACCGCACCTCGTCGTACTCGTGGTCGTGCCGCGAGGTGTCCCCGCCGAGGGCCTCCATGAGGAAGAAGTGGACGGTCTTGTGGACCCGCCTCCGTGGGAGCGCGAACCAGTACTCGATCTGGCCGATGGGCCTGACGATGCGCACGTCGAGCCCGGTCTCCTCGCGCACCTCCCGCGTCGCGGTCTCCTCGATGCGCTCGTCGGCATCGGGCGTGCCTTTGGGCAGGACCCACATCCCCTCGCGGCCGGCCAGCACGACCTCGGGGCCGCGCTCGCCGCGGCGGATGACCACCCCGCCGGCGGCCACGGCCTCGCGCACCCTGGGCCCGCGACGGCGCTGCGGCATCCCCTAGAGCAGCCTGGTCCCGTTGATGACCAGCGCGAAGGCGCAGCGCAGGAACTCCGCGGCCCGCCGGCAGAGGATCATGCGCGACAGGAAGATCTCGAAGTACTCCATCAGGGGCGCGACCTCGGTGTCGATGGTGAGCTCGAGCGTGATGAGCTTCTCCTTGCGGCTCACCTTGATCTCGGCGGATGTCGCGGCGAAGTTCACGCGGTCGTGGATGTCGAACGTCGTCGTCTTGGGGTTCCTGACCCGGCTGCGGTGCACGTCGCTCTTGTCGGCCAGGATCACGGCCGCCGAGACGGCGCTGACCGCCGTCCCGCCCTCCTCCTCCTCGTGGTTGGCGATGGCACCCATGACCACCGCGATCTCCTCGTGCTCGAAGTCGAGGTCCTGGAGGATGTCCTTCGCGAGCAGCGCCCCCGTCTGGCCGTGCTTCTCGCGCGTGATCACGTTCCCGATGTCGTGCAGGTAGGCGGCGATCGCGCCGAGCTCGCAGCGGCGCGCCTCGTGGCCGAGCGACCGCAGGATGAAGCGCGCCCCGTCGGCGCAGGTGTTGGCGTGGCGCTCGCCGTGCTCGGTGTACCCGATGGCGCCGGTCTGCTGGTTGGCCGACCGGATGTACACCTTCACCCGGTGATCGGCGCGCACGGTGTCGAGCGTGGGTCCCTGCCGCTTCGCCTCCGGCGGGGTCTTGGTCTTCGTCTCCGCCCGGTGGACCTTGGCACGCGTGTCCCCGGGCTGCTCCGGGCGCTCGGGACCGGGCCTCGGCGCGGCTTCCGTCATCGTCCGGATGCTAGGCGCGCATCCTCATAGCCGCGCTGGAGCCGCTCAGCGACGGTCTGCATCCAGCGGAGCTCGGTGAGGCCGGCGCGGCATACGACGAGGCCGCGCGTGAACGCGAGCCACGGTTTGAGCGTTCCGCCGAGCAGCCCGAGCCAGGTCGCCGCGGTGGCGTCCACCTTGGGGCCCTTGCCGCGGAGCTCGGCGGGCTCGGCGGACAGCCGCCCCTCCCCCGCCTGGAACTCGATCGCCGCCGCCGCGTCGGTGACGCGCAGGAGCGCGCGAGACGCGGCGACGCCCTGGAGGGCGGCGGTGACCTCGGGCGTGGCGCTGGCCGCCTGGAGGATGCGGACGATCAGCGGCGGGACCAGCGCGGGGTCCGGGGCCTGGCTCGCCGACATGGCACGGGCCTCCTGCAGGGCCGCGAGCAGGTCTGCAGGACCCATTAGTGCGCCAGCGGCATGGTGGAGCGCACCTCGGTCGGCGCCTCGCCAGCGCGGTAGAGCGTCTGGTAGAAGGCGGCCGCACCGATCATCGCGCCGTTGTCGATGCACAGCTTGGGCGGAGGCACGCGCAGCGGCACCGAGATGCGCCGGGCGATCTGCTCGCGGAGCGCCAGGTTCGCGGCGACGCCGCCGCCCAGCATCACCGTGCGCACCGGCGTCTCGGCCGTGGCGCGGGCCACGCGCTCGGCCAGCATCTCGTTGACGGTCCGCTGGAACGACGCCGCGATGTCGGCCACCGGCAGTGGGCCCTTGGGCTCGAGCCCGCGGACCAGGCGCAGCACCGCCGTCTTGAGGCCGCTGAAGGAGATGTCGTACCGGCCGGGCAGGTCCGCCTTCGGAAGCGTGAACGCCGCCGGGTCGCCGTCCCGCGCGGCGCGCTCGATGACCGGCCCGCCGGGGAAGCCCAGGCCCAGGAGGCGCGCGACCTTGTCGAACGCCTCGCCCGCGGCGTCATCGACGCTGCGGCCGAGGAGGTGGAAGCTCCGGTGGTCGTCCATGCGCACGAGGTCGGTGTGCGCCCCGCTCACGACCAGGACGATCGCCGGCAGTTCGGGCTCTGGTGGAAAGGGGGGTGCCGGCGGGGGGACAGAGTCCCCCCGCGTTAAGCGGGCCCCAGGCTCAAGAGGCTGCGAAGCAGCCTCGTAGAGCCAGTTGGCGTAGACGTGACCCTCGAGGTGGTTCACGCCGACGAACGGCTTGCCGCTGGAGAGCGCGAGGCCGCGTGCGTAGCTCGCGCCCACCAGGAGCGCGCCGATGAGACCCGGGCCGACCGTGGCGGCGACCGTGTCGATCGCGGCCAGGTCCAGCTCGGCCCGCCGCAGGGCCTCGCGGAGCGACGGGTCGAGCGCCCGCAGGTGCTCGCGCGCGGCGACCTCGGGGACGATCCCGCCCGTCCGCTCGTGCGCCGACTGGGACGCCACGACGCTCGCCAGGATCCTGCGGCCGTCCTCGACCACGGCGACCCCGGTCTCGTCGCAGCTCGTCTCGATCGAGAGGACGAGACTAGGCGGGGGGCTGTGCCCCCC
>JBOGTE010000068.1:0-10490 GCA_050692015.1 Candidatus Limnocylindria bacterium | reverse complement strand
CTCTGCCCCCCGCCGACCCCCCGCTACCTGATATCCTTGATCGGCCCCGTGACCGTGACATTGATGATGGACGACGCCCTGAAGCAGCTTGCCCAGGAGCAGATGAAGACCGACGTACCCGAGCTTCGGCCCGGGGACACGGTCCGAGTCTCCGTGCGCGTCGTCGAGGGCAACCGGGAGCGGCTCCAGAACTTCGAGGGGACGATCCTCCGCGTGCGCGGCGGCGGCCTCGATTCCCAGTTCACGGTCCGCCGGATCGCCAGCGGCGTCGGTGTCGAGCGGACCTTCCTCGTGCATTCGCCGCGCGTGGAGAAGATCGAGGTGACGCGCCACGGGCACGCCCGCCGCGCCGCGCTCTACTTCCTCCGCGAGCGCGTCGGCAAGGCCGCGACCCTGCGGGAGAAGCGCAGGAGTTAAGCGAGCGAGGATCCGGCTCCGCCGGTCCGAGCGAGTCCAGAAGTGATCGAGCGGAGCGAGGCGGCGCAGGCCAGCGATGCGAAGCCAGCTGGACGAGCGCGACAATAAGGTATGCCCTCCCTGAACCTCGAGAAGCAGCTCTGGTCGCGCGGCTTCGTGCGCGTCGTCGGTGTGGACGAGGTAGGCATGGCGGCGCTCGCCGGGCCGGTGGTCGCGGCGGCGGTCCTGGTGCTCCCGGGCTGCCGGATCGTCCGCGCGGTGCGCGACTCCAAGGTCCTCACGCGCGAGCAACGCGAGGCGCTGGTGCCGCTCATCCGAGAGCGGGTCGCCGCCATCGGCATCGGTGCCGCTTCGGTGGCGGAGATCCACCGGCTCAACATCTACCACGCCAGCCACGTCGCGATGCAGCGTGCGCTGCGCCAGATCCGCGAGTACGACCACGTCCTGGTGGACGGCAGGCGGATCCTGGACCCGACGTTCGCGCCCGGCAAGCACACCGAGGTCGTGAGGGGCGACGCGCGATCGTTCGCGATCGCGGCAGCGTCGATCGTGGCGAAGGTGACCCGGGACAGGCTCATGACGAAGCTGGGCGCGCGCTATCCGGGGTACGGGTGGGAGCACAACTGCGGCTACCCGACGATCGACCACCGCGGCGCGCTGCGCGAGCGAGGCGTGACGCCGTTCCACCGGCAGGACTTCGGGACCGTGCGCCACCTGCTCGCGGCGGAGCAGACGGAGCTCGCGCTCATCGACCAGGTGGTCGCGGAGACCGTCGCGGGGTAGTCGTCCGCCGATCGTCGCCCGACCAAGCCGATCGTCGCCCATTTGACGTTGCGCGGCGCGCGGACCCGCTTCAGAGTTCCGAGATCGTGACCACCATCTCCGCCGGGACCGTCCGGCCGTTCCGCTCGACCGACGAGGACTACGCCGCCCTCGCCGCGGCGAGCGGCCGCATCTACACGGACTACCCCTGGTCTCCCGAGGAGATGCGCCACGAGGACGCGTCGTGGGACAGCGCGAGGTTCTTCAAGGAGCGGTGGCTGCTGGAGGCGGACGCCGGCGTCGTGGGCTTCGCGATCCTGAACCACTCCCGGCACTCGTTCGTCGCGGACACCTACTGGCTGGACCTCGGGGTCGTGCCGGACGCCCGCCGGCGAGGCCACGGCACGGCTCTCTACGAGCGGGTGCACGAGACCCTCCGCTCCCGCGGCGCGCGGCGGATCCGCGCCGGCGCCAAGGAGTCGATGGCCGACGGCGTCGAGTTCCTGCTGCGGCGCGGCTTCGTGGAGGACAGGCGCGACTGGGAGTCGCGGCTGCCCCTACGCGAGCTCGACCTCTCGCCCTTCTCCGGCGCGCGCGAGCGGGTCGAGGCCGCCGGCATCCGCATCAGCACCCTGGCCGACGAGATGGCGGGGGCCGCGGAAGCCGCACGGAAGGCCTACGACCTGGCCGAGGACGTCCACCTGGACGTGCCCTCCTCCGACCCGGTGACCCCGGTGGACTACGAGACCTGGGCGAAGGCGCACCTCGAAGGCCCGAACTTCATGCCCGAGGCCTGGTTCCTCGCGATCGGCGCCGATGGACGCTGGCTGGCCATGAGCAACATGGAGCCCTCCGACGAGGACAAGACCTTCCTCTGGCAGGGGCTCACCGGTGTCCGGCGCGAGGCGCGGGGCAAGGGTCTGGCGATGGCGCTCAAGCTCGAGACCGTGCGGTTCGCGCGCGCGCGCGGCGTCGATCACATCAAGACGTGGAACGACCAGCGCAACCGGCCGATGCTGCGGATAAACGAGGCCCTGGGCTTCGTGAAGCAGCCGGCCTGGATCCATTTGCACAAGGACCTCGAGGCCTCTTAATGCGCTCACGCGCACTGCTGGACAGCGAGAAAGGCCCGCTACTCTCGATCCCGTGATCGGCGCGGCTCTTTGATGCGCTCACGCGCACTTCTTGACAGCGAGAAAGGCCCGCTACTCTCGATCCCGTGATCTGGCGCGCCATGCTGGTCGCGGCGCTCGCCGCATCGCTGCTCCTGCCGGGCGCTCCCGCGGCCGCCACGCACGGCTGGCACTCGCGCTGGGTCTCGCAGTCGGCCTGGCCAACCCTGCAGGCGGGCGCGGTGAGCGAGCCGTACACGCTCACGTTCCGCAATACGGGCACGATGCCCTGGGTCCGCGGCTTCACGGAGAGCCAGCAGGTGAACCTCGGCATACGCGGCGACGACAGGTCCTTCGCGTCGTGGGCCGTCGATTGGCCGACGCCCGACCGGGTCGCGATCCAGCGCGAGAGCGTGGTCAGGCCCGGCGAGACCGCCTCGTTCTCGTTCCGGTTCCGCGCGCCGAGCGCGAACGGGACCTACCGCCTCGACCTCCGTCCCGTGATCGACGGCCTCACCTGGCTGGACGACGAGGGCGTCTTCCTGCTCGTGGCGGTCACCGGCGGCACCGCGCGGGTCCCGACCCTGTCGGACACCGTGGTCCAGACCGGGCTGCTGATCCCCTGGGACCTGGCCTTCGCGCCGGACGGCCGGATGCTCGTGACCGAGCGCAGGGGCGACATCCGCGTGTACGCGAGTCACGCGCCCGGCGCGGCGCTGCTCTCGACCACGCGCGTACCCGGGATCCGGGCCGAGGGCGAGGCCGGGCTCATGAGCATCGAGCTCGACCCCGCGTTCGCCTCGAACGGCCTTCTGTACGTCTGCGTCTCGGTCACCGACGAGGGGGAGTGGCGGAACCAGGTGCAGCGGTACCGCATGCAGGGCGACACGCCTGTCTTCGACGCCCACGTGATCCGCCGCGGCATGGGGGCCAACAGCAACCACAACGGGTGCCGGATCCGCTTCGGCCCCGACGGCAAGCTCTGGGTCACAATGGGCGACCGGGGCACACCCAGCCTCGCGCAGGACCCGAACTCGCTCAACGGCAAGGTGCTGCGAGTGAACGCCGACGGCTCGATCCCGGCAGACAACCCGGTCATGCCTGGCGCCGCCGCGCGAACGGCGGTGTACACGATGGGCAACCGCAACCCTCAGGGCCTGGCGTTCCAGCCCGGTACCGGCAGGGCGTTCGAGGTCGAGCACGGCGACTCGACCCACGACGAGATCAACATCCTGGTCGCCGGCGGCAACTACGGCTACCCGAACGTGCGCGGGCCGGACGGGCCTGGCGGGTTCATCGACCCGGCCTGGTCCTCCGGAGAGACCGTGATCGCGCCCTCGGGCGCGGACTTCGTCGCCGGCGCCGCCTGGGGGAGCGGGGAGGGGTCGCTCTTCGTCGCGCAGCTGCGCGAGGCGGACCTGCGGCGGTTCGAGGTCGTAGGGAACACCGCGGTCCAGCGCGAGATCCTGCTCGACGGGAAGTACGGCCGGATCCGGACCGCGCGGCTCGGCCCGGACGGCTCGCTCTACCTGACGACAAGCAACGGCAGCAACGACCGCGTGGTCCGCGTGACCCCGACGCTGCCGTAACGCTCGGCCCTTGCGCCGCTGAGCCGCATCCCGGGCTCAAGCCTCGTCCGAAGGGGCGCGCGTGCCTCACGCGCGCCGGACGTTCGGTGACTCGGGCGAGCGCGCCGCCGAACAGGAGCTCGTCCGTCGGGGCATGCGGGTCGTCGGCCGGAACGCTAGGACGCGCTATGGGGAGATCGATCTCGTGTGCCATGACGGGCGGGGCTACGTGTTCGTCGAGGTGAAGACGCGCCGGGCCTCGTCGTTCGTCTCCGCGGTCGAGGCGGTGGACGCGCTGAAGCTCGTCCGCCTCGGACATCTGGCGGAGGCCTGGCTCGCGCTCCACGGACAGCGGAGTGCCGCCTGGCGGTTGTTGCTGGTCGCTCTGACGGTCGGACCAAGTGGCACGCGCGCGGATCTGGTCGAGATCGGCTAGCTATGGGCCTGGTGCGGCTGTTCCGGCTAGCTGGTCGCGAAGATCACGGTGTGGCCGCTCGCGTCCTCAGGAATGAAGGCTTCGCGTTCGATCTTGAAGCCTGCCTGTGAGATCCACTGCCGGTAGGTTTCGGTATCGACGTGGCTCCACCACATGTCACCGCCCTCCACGCCGAGCCAGTCCTTCTCCAGCCCGGTCCACGCTCGATGCCCGACCGTCGCCAGGAAGAGGCCCCCCGGCCGGAGCCAGCGGTGGACGCTCCGTAGCAGCGCCGGCTGCTTCTCCAGCGGAACATGGATGAGCGCGTAAAGGCACGCGACCGCGGCGAAGCTGGCGTCCGGGAGCAAGAGGCTCGTCATGTCCGCGCAGATGAATGTGGCTTCAGGCACGAGCTCTCGCGCGCGGGTGACCTGCACAGGCGAGATGTCGATGCCGGTGACGGCGTAGCGTCGGGCTAGCCGCCGGGTTGCCGGAACGTCGCACCCACAGCCGAGATCGAGGACCCTTGCCCCCGGCTCGACCCGCTGTTCGATCAGGTCGAGCCACTCTCGGTACGCACCCTCCTCCGCGTTGTCGTCGCGATATGCGCGTGAGACAAGGTCGTATCCCCGGCGTACGACCGACTTCGGGTCATCCATTGGCTAAGCATCTCAGGCAAGGTCGAGCGCCTACTCCGGTCTCCACGAGCGCCGCGCTAGTGTGCAGTGGATCACTGCACGTCGGCAGGGATCTCTTGCACATCTCCACGTCGTCGGCAGCTGACACCGCCGAGGTCCCTGACAGCCCCGGATGCGCACATCAGGGTCGGCATGTAGAGCTCTCAGGGGAAGCCCGGCGAACGGGACCGCCCCGTCGTAGCGGCAGCTGGCAAGTGTGCAGCGCATCACTGCAAGTCCGCAACGATCTACTGCACATCTACAAGTCGGCCGCAGGTGAGACCCCCGACTCCCCAGAGAGCCGTGACGTGCTCGTAGCGGTCACAGGCTCACGGGCACGGGCTGACATCCTCGCGGGCCTCTTCGCTTCCCGGCCACGCTGGTGGGGCCCTAAGGACCTAGGACGGGCGTCTGGGCAGCCCCACCAGACAGCTTCGGTGGAACTCCGCCGTCTCAAAGTCGTTGGGCTGGTCCGGGTCTCAGCGACGAACCGCCGCAGCCGCTACTACCCCGAAACGGAAGACCCCGTCGCCGTTGAGCTCGCGCGATTCGTCCGGCAGACGAGAGGTCGCATCCCGACGCTGCGAGCCGCTCTCGAGTCCTTCCAAGCGCCGAGCATCGCGTGGCTTAGAGAGGTACATCTACCCGCTTCGTCGAGGGTTCGGCGAACTGGAAGTGGATCGGCGGAGCCCCGTGCGGAGCTCTTCGTGATCACGAGTATCCCCAGACGCCTCCTGCGGGCTCGTCTCCTGGCGGCAGGCGGAGCCGACCTGGCCCTCCAGGCGATGTCGGCCGCCGAGTGGGTGACACGCCTGACGAGACGCGACGTGCTCGTCCACTCCGCGCGGCGGGGCCGAAAGACCTGGATCCGAGGCTGTTCCAGCCAGCTCGTCCGGCTGGAACGCGCGCAGCAAGATGCCCGCACAACGTTCGACAACGCCGTGGCGAATTGGCGGGACGAGCTCTCCGACGACTGGGACGAGGATTGGGATCCGATCGCCCCGGGCCTGATGAAAGGTGAGCCCGGTGACTGAGCGGCCGGGCCCGAGCTGCCGGCCCTGAGCGTCGAGGACGCAGTTCAGCCGAAGGCTCACGAGATAGCGAGGATCGAGGCATGTGCCGTGTGGGGTCTCGAGGCCGCGCTGATCTCGGTCGAGGCCGACGTAGCCAACGGGCTTCCAACGTTCGCGATCGTGGGTCTTCCGGACACGGCGGTGAGTGAGGCTCGAGAGCGGGTCCGGGCGGCGATCCGCAACTCAGGCTACGAGTTTCCGCTGCGGCGGATCGTCGTGAACCTTGCTCCGGCCGAGCGACGGAAGGAGGGCAGCGGATTCGATCTGGCGATCGCGCTCGCGATCCTCCGGGCGAGCGGTCAGCTGGCGACCGACGTGGATGGCCTTTGCGTCGGGGAGCTCTCGCTTGACGGCACCCTGCGGCCGGTGCGCGGAGTCATGCTGCGGGTGCTCCACGGACGCGAGCGGGGTCTTCGCCGCGCGTACCTTCCTGCAGCGAACGCGCCCGAGGCCGCGGCCCTGAACTGTGAGGCCATACCGCTGACTTCCCTTCGCGAGGCCGTCGATCACATCGACGGCCGGGTTCGCGTTGCGCCGACACCAACGCCACTACTGGCCGGGGAGCCGACCTACGAGGTCGATCTTGCCGATATAGCCGGGCAGGACACGCCGAAGCGGGCTCTCGAGATCACAGCCGCCGGCGGGCACAACCTCCTGTTCGTCGGCCCTCCGGGGACTGGCAAGACCATGCTGGCGCGGGCGCTGGGCTCCATCCTGCCGCCGCTCGAGCCGGACGAGGTCCTGACCGTGAGCTCGATCCACAGCGTCGCCGGCCTCACCGATCCAAGCCGTCCGCTCCTCAGCGCCCGCCCGTTCCGGTCGCCGCACCACACGGCCTCGCGGCTTGCGCTTGTGGGTGGCGGCGCGCCCCCGCGTCCAGGCGAGGTTAGCCTGGCGCACTGTGGCGTTCTCTTCCTCGACGAGGTCGCCGAGTTCCCCGCGCGTGTGCTGGAGACCATGCGCGAACCCCTCGAGGAGGGCGCGATCACGATCTCCCGGGCCGGTTCCACGGCCACGTATCCGGCCCGGTTCACCTTGGTCGCGGCGCAGAATCCCTGCCCCTGCGGGCGGACTGGCGACCCTGAGGCGCAGTGTGACTGTCTGCCTGACGCGATCTCGCGCTACCGCGCGCGCGTCTCGGGCCCCCTCTTGGACCGGATCGACATGCGGGTCGGGGTTCCCCGGATCCCCTTCGCGCAGATCCGAGACCGAGCACCGCGGGAGACCTCAGCGACGGTGCGGGAGCGGGTCATCCTCGCTCGCGAGCGGATGCGTGAGCGTCTCGGTCGAGGCACGCGTCGCTGCAATGCCGAGTTGACCAAGCGCGAGGTCGAGCGATCCTGCCAGCTCGATGCACGCACGGAAGGGCTGCTCGCCACCGCGGTCGCGTCTTCCCGCATGTCCGCCCGCGGCTATCACCGCGTTCTGCGCGTCGCCAGGACGGTCGCAGACCTCGCGAACGAGGACGTGATCAAGTACGAGCATGTCGCGGTCGCGCTCCTTCTTCGGGGACAGGCTTGATCGAGCTTCGTCCAGGCGAGCCTGGATATCCGGTGAGATTGAGCGACCTTCCGTCGCCGCCGGATCCGCTGTGGCTCGACGGCACGCTACCCGACGATGAGCTGCCGTCGGTGGCCATCGTGGGGACCCGTCGCGTGACCCCGTACGGGACCCGGGTCGCGCGTGAGATCACGAGCGCACTTGTCTCTGGCGGGGCGGTCGTCGTGTCCGGTCTCGCCCAGGGGATCGACTCATGCGCGCACGCCGCGGCGATCGAGGCGGGTGGACAGACGGTCGCCGTTCTCGGCGAGGGTCTGCTGGCATTTGACCAGACCGGACCGATCCGGCGGCGACGTCTGGCACGCGCGATACGTGAGCGCGGTGCGCTCCTGTCCGAATACGGACTCGACTTCGGTGCACGGTCCTGGACATTCCCTCGCCGGAACGCGACGATCGCCGCCCTTGCCGACGTGGTCATAGTGGTCGAAGCTCCGACAGGCTCGGGTGCGTTGATCACGGCCGACCGCGCCAGCGAGCTGGGCCGGCCCGTCTATGCAGTGCCGGGGCCGCTCGGGGCCGCGACATGGGAAGGGTCCAATCGCTACATCGCGGAGGGCCGAGCCCGCATGCTCCTCACGCCTGCCGATGTCGGGAAGGAGCTCGACCTCGCGCTGTCTGACCGGCCGATCAGCTCCGGCGAGTCGACGATGATGGATCGGGCGCTGGAGCTGCTCGCCGCCGGGGCGGCAGACGCGGATGCCATCGCCGGTCCGCTGGGTCTCTCCGGAGTGGAAGCGGCGACGCTGATCGCGGACATGCTGCTGGCGGGACGGCTTGTGGCGACTGGTGACGGCCGCTTTGCGCGCCGGTAGGGCGCTTAGCCGGGTGGCTGGGTCGCGGTGACCCGGATGATCCGGTCGCCCGAGCCGTTGCTCGTCGTGACGTAGAGCGCGCCGTCGGGGCCCAGCACCGGGGTCCGTAGGCGCCCGTACTTCCCGTCGAGCAGCACCTCCGCCGGCGTGACCGTGGTCCCCCCCACGACGAAGCGCCGGAGGTCGTTCTCCTTGAGCGTGGCAACGAGGAGCGATCCCGACCAGGTGCCCCAGCCCTCGCCGGTGACGAATGTCGCGCCCGAGGTCGCGAGTGTCGATCCACCGGACGACCAGAGCGGGTCGGAGAAGCGTCCCTCGGGGTCGGGGCCCGCCGCCGCCGGCCACCCGTAGTTCGCCCCCGCCTCGAGCAGGTTGATCTCGTCGTGCGTGTTGGCCCCGTGCTCGACCAGGAATGCGCGCCCGCTCCCGGGCTCGAACGCGAGTCCCTGCGGGTTGCGGTGGCCCCACGTGTAGACCGCGCTCCGCTCCGCGCCCGGCAGGACGGGGTTGTCGTCGGGGATGGAGCCGTCGGGGTCCAGCCGCAGGACCTTGCCGTTCAGGACGGTCGGGTCCTGCGAGAGCGGGCCGCTGCCGGCCTCGCCCATGGTGACCCAGAGCTGGCCGTCGGGCCCGAACCGGACCGTGCAGCCGTCGTGTATGCGGTTCGCGCGCATGCCTTCGGCGATGACCACGCCCTCGAGCGCGAGGGTGTTCCCCTCCGCGCGGACGCTCAGGACCTGGTTGCGCCACTCCCCGTCCACCGTCCGCGACGCGCAGACGTAGAGGAGCCCGTTCGCGTCGAAGTCCGGGTGGAGAGCGATGCCCATGAGGCCCGACTCTCTGACCGCGCGCACGTCGGGGACCGTCATCTCGCCGAGACGCGGCGCGTTCGGCTCGCCGCTCTCGAAGATGACGACCCGGCCGGGCCGCTCGGTGACGAACATGCGGCCGTCAGGCGCGAACGCCAGGTCCCAAGGGACCTCCAGGCCCGACTGCACGACCTCGTCCGCCAGTAGGGGGTCGCGCGGGACGGGGGTCGCCGTCGCGGCGGGAGAGGCCGGCGCTGGAGATGAGGGACCGGGCGACGAGGGCGGGACGGCGATCGGCTCGGAGCCGGGTGCGCACGCGGTCGCCAAGACTGCCAAGACGACAGTGACCTCGATCCGCATCCGCTTCAACGAACGCGCACGTGCGCACGCGCACGCCGGCACGGCCAAGGTCATCGCGATCGCGGTCCGCATCCGCCTGAAGGTACGCGCGCGGGCGCTCGCGGGATCTAAGGGTCGGATCAGATCGTCGCCACGACCAGGCGCGACGGCTCAGCGTCGAGCCCGATGACGTGGAGCACCGCCAGATCCGCGGCGCGCAGGACGGCGATGCCCAGCCTGTCGCCCTTGAGCGCGACGTACAGCTCGTCCCCGTTCGGCGAGACGACGGCATCGACGGCCGTCCCCGGGAGCGGCGTGCGAGCGATGACTCGCTTCGAAGGGAGGTCCACCGCGAGCACGCCGTCGGACGTCGTGAGGTAGAGCCGCGACTCGGACGGCGCTACCGCCATCGAGGTCGCGACCACCCCGACGCTGAAGCGGTCGATCACGGTGAGCTGCTCCGTGTCCACCACCTGGACGACGCCGCTCCCCGCGGTCATCGCGTAGATCCGCGTGCCCGAGCCACTCATCGCCATGGCGACGGGCGCGCCGGCCAGCGGGATCGTGTAAGGCACGTGCCCGCCGCGGGTGTAGCTCGTCCCGGAGCGCACGTAGAGCATGTCGATGCCGTCGTGCGTCGCCACGAACATCTGGTTGTGCTTGTAGGAGGCCGCGATGTCGCTCGGCGCGCCTTGGTACGGGAAGCGCGTGCTCGTGCCCGCGTTCACGTCGATCTGCTCGCCGGCGGCCGATCCGATCACGAAAGCGTTCTTGCCGTCGCGGTTGGCGACGACGCGGCTGGCGTCCACGGTCACCGCCATGCGCCGCCCGGCCGCTCCGGAGCCCGCATCGACCGTCACGAGGGAGCGGCCATCCAGCGCGTAGAGCGTCCGCGCGTCGGTGCCGAGCGCGACCTCGGTCGCGGGCAGGCCGAGCGGCGCCGCCC
>JBOGTE010000067.1:0-10505 GCA_050692015.1 Candidatus Limnocylindria bacterium | reverse complement strand
CGCTGGACCTGCCGAAGCCGTTCGACGAGCGCTGGCGCAAGGGGGACGCGCTGCCCGTACCGGCGGAGATCGCCGCGACCGGGGGTCCGCTGAAGCCGGCCTAGCGGCCCAGGTTCTCCGCGATCACCTCGGCGATCGCTGCACCCCGCGTGCTCCACTCGCCCAGTCGGCCGGTACGTCGATGAAGTCGGGGCCGAGATCGCCCGTCGATGAGCAGCCGAGGAGCTTCAATGTGCGGACGATCTCGCTGCGCAGGATCTCGATCGCGCGCGAGACACCCGGCCCGCCGCCCGCCGCGACCCCGTAGGCATAGGCCCGGCCGACCAGCACGGCCCTGGCGCCGAGGCAGAGCGCCTTCACCACGTCGCTGCCGCGGCGGATGCCACCGTCCAGCAGGATCTCGATCCGCCCGTCCGCCGCGGCCACGACCTCGGGGAGGACGCGCAGCGTGGCCGGGGCGCCGTCGAGCTGGCGCCCGCCGTGATTGGACACGACGACCGCATCAGCACCTTCGTCGATGGCGCGGCGTGCGTCCTCGCCGGTGAGGACGCCCTTCACGGCGATCGGCCCGTCCCAGGCCGCGCGGATCCAGCGCAGGTCGTCCCAGGCGACGGCCGAGCTCTCGAGCACGGCGCCAACGTCCGCGTAGCGCATCGGCCCGTCGGCGAGGACCACGTTCGGGAAGCTCATCAAGCCCCCGTCGCGCAGGAAGCCCGCGAGCCAGCGCGGACGGACCAGGAACTGGAAGCCGTGGGGCACCTTCGCCAAGAGGTCGCTCCCGACGAGCTCGACCACGCCGTTACGGAGGTCGCGCTCCCGCAGCCCGGAGACGGCGGTGTCGATCGTGACCAGCAGGGCGGAGTACCCCGCGGCCCGCGCGCGGGCGATCGCGGCCAGCGCGACCTCGCGCCCACCGGCGAGGTAGAGCTGGTACCAGAGCGGGCCGGTCGAGCCCGCGCGTACTTCCTCGATGGTGGAGCCGGAGAAGGTGGAGAGCGCACAGGCCGTCTCAGCCTGGCCCGCGGCACGGGCGGCGACGACCTCACCGCGCGGGTACATGAGACGCAGGCTGCCGACCGGCGCCAGGGCGAACGGCAGCGACAGCTCGGCGCCGAGTACGCGCGTTCGGAGGTCGGGCTCCGCGGGGACCACGGCGCCGCGGGGCCGCAGCGCCACGTCTTCGTAGGCCTGCCGGTTGGCGCGCAGCGTGACCTCGTCCTCGGCGCCCCCGTCGATGTAGTCGAAGACCACGCGCGGGACACGGCGCTCCGCCAGACGCCGCAGATCGGCGATGTTCACGACGCCGCGCCCCCCGAACTCACCCTTGGAGATCGTCATAGGAGCGCGCGGATGTTCGTCACGACGAGCATCGCCAGAAGGATGATCGAGATCCACAGGACGATGCTGCCCGTCGGCCAGTTGCGCGAGAGCCTGCCCTCGAGGCCGTGCCGCTCCAGCCACGCCATCGCCTGGTCCCGACCTCGAGTGCCCGTACCCGCCAGCGCGACGCCGGCGCCCTGGCTGCTGCGCATGAGTGCCAGGGTCAGGTCCGCGCCGAGCCGCCGGTAGAGCCAGTCGAAGTCCAGCGTGATCGTGAGCGTCCGGCGCATGAGCGGCAGGAGCGCGAAGAAGGCGAGTCCCGCGAAGAGGAGCAGCTGTAGGTAGGAGAGCACGTGCTCCCCGGTGTAGGGCACGTAGTCCACCGGGTGCGGGAGCATCCCGAACAGCGGCTCGGGGAACACGCCCAGCGCGATGCAGAGGAAGGCGAAGAGCCCCATCGCGTAGCGCATGTTGAGCGGCGCCTCTAGCGGCCGCAGCCCCGAGTCCTTCTGGAAGAAGACGAACCAGGGGAACTTGATGCCCGCGTGGAGGAACACTCCGGCTGACCCCGCCGCCAGGAGCAGCCACAGCACCAGGAGGCGCTCGTCGGCCGCCGCCTCGGAGATCATGGTCTTCGTCGTGAAGCCGGACGTCAGGGGGAACGACGAGATGGAGAGCGCTCCGATCGTTCCGAAGGCGGTGGTGAGCGGCATGGTCCGGAACAGCCCACCGAGGTCGGAGACCTTCCGCCTGTCGGTCCGGTACAGGACCGCGCCGGCCGACATGATGAGGAGCGCCTTGTAGATGATGTGAGCGAAGGCGTGGGCCGTCGCGCCGTTGAGCGCCAGGGGCGTGCCGATGCCGACCGCGACCACCATGAAGCCGACCTGGTTGACGATGCTGTAGGCGAGGATCCGCCGCATGTCGTTCTCGAGGAGCGCCAGCACGATCCCGTAGAAGACCATCCAGAGGCCGAGCGGGATCAGGACCTGCTCGCCCGGGAAGCCGCGGATGAGCGCGTACACCGCGACCTTCGTGGTGAAGGCGGACAGGAACACCATCCCGGTCGGGCTCGACTCGGGGTAGGCGTCGGCGATCCAGGCGGAGAGCGGCGGTGCTCCCGCGTTCAGGAGGAAGCCGGCGAGGATGAGCCAGCGGCCGATCCCCGCCTCGGTGAGCGCCCCGAAGTCGGCGCTGCCCGTCTGCTGCACGTAGAGGAGCACGCCGGCCATCAGGACCACGCCGCCCAGGAGGTGGATCGCGAGATAACGCAGGCCCGCCCGGTACGAGCGCGTGCCGCCCGCCGCGAAGACGATCGCGACGGACCCGAGCGCCAGCAGCTCCCACCAGACGACCAGCGTTATGAGGTCGCCGGCGACCACCACGCCCAGCGCGGCCCCCGCGTAGAACACCGCCGCGGCCAGCTCGAGCCGGCTGGCCTGGCGGATGGCGAACAGCAGGCCGCCGAACGCGGCGAGGGCGAACACGGTGGCGAAGGCCCGCGCCAGCGCGTCCATGCGGAGCGGGGCGATCTCCTGCCCGAGGTACGGCCAGCGCACCGGGGTCCCCTCCGGCAGCAGCCAGACCACGGCCAGTGCGACGACCGGGAGGGCCAGCAGCCACTCCCGGCGGCCCAGAGCCCTAGTCACCGTAGTAGTCGTCCGCGCGCTTCAGGAGCCGGCCGACGAGGCGGGCGAGCAGCACCATCGCGACGCAGGCCCCGAACCCGAACCAGGCGTAGAAGCCGAACGGCGAGTCGGCGTCGAAGTAGGGATGCCGCTCCACCAAGAGCTCGGCCAGGATCACGAGCGCGAGCGCCACGGCCGCCGCGAAGCGGAGGACCCGGATCGTCCCGGGGCGCGCCAGCAGGTGAGGCTCCCGCTCCCGCGTCACTCGGGCACCCGGCCGACGACCGAGAGCGGCAGGTCCGCCGCCAGGAACAGGGCCACGGCCAGCACCGCGGTGGCGGTGAGCGCGACCACCATGGAGCGGGGGGACTCTCCGTGCGCGCGATCGCCGGCACCGCCGGCCGCCGGCCGGAGGTACGCCCGGTAGAGGATCGGCACGAAGTACCCCGCGGTGAGGAGCGTGCTCACGACGACGACGCCGAGGATGAACCATCGCTCGGCCTCGGCCGCCGCCGACATGATGAGCCACTTGCTGACGAAGCCGCCGGTCGGCGGCAGGCCGATGATCGAGAGCGATCCGACCGCGAAGGCGGCCATGGTCCAGGGCATGCGCGGTCCGATCCCGCTGAGCTGGCTGACCCGCGTCTTGTGGGAGGCGGTGTGGATGGAGCCGGCGGCGAAGAACAGGGTGACCTTGCCGAAGGCGTGCGACACGATGTGCAGGGCCCCTCCGACGATCCCGGCCGGTGTGAAGATCGATGCGGCCATGACGACGTAGGCCAGCTGGCTGATGGTCGAGTACGCGAGGCGCCGCTTGAGGTCGTCCTGCTGGAGCGCCACGAGGGAGGCCAGCACGACCGTGGCACCCGAGACGTACATGAGCCACTGCGCCGCCGAGATGCTCGCGAGGAGGTCCAGGCCGAACGTGTAGGTGATCACCTTCACGATCGTGAACACGCCCGCCTTCACCACCGCGACGGCGTGCAGCAGGGCGCTGACCGGCGTGGGCGCGACCATCGCGGCGGGCAGCCAGCGGTGAAGCGGCATGAGGGCGGCCTTGCCGCTGCCGTAGACGTACAGCGCCAGCAGCACCGCCACGAGCGGCCCCTCGACGGCGCCCGCGAGGATGCCGCCCTCGCGGAAGTCCGTCGTCCCCGTCGCCACCCAGGTCCAGAGGATCGCCAGCAGCAGGAAGGACACGGACGTCCCGAAGAGCGTCCCCAGGTAGAGGCGCCCGGCCCTGCGGTCCTCCCTGCCGCCACGGTGCGTCACGAGCGGGTAGGTCGAGAACGTCAGCAGCTCGTAGAAGACGAACAGGGTCAGGAGGTTCGCCGAGAAAGCCAGCCCGACCGCGCTGCCGATCGCCAGGGCGAAGGAGGCGTAGTAGCGCGTCAGGTCCCGCTCGTCATTCGCCCGCATGTAGCCGATCGAGTAGAGCGAGCTCGCGATCCACAGGCCCGACGCGACCGACCCGAAGACGAAGCCCAGAGGCTCGACCTCGAGCGCGAGCGCCAGTCCCGGCATGAGCTCGAGCCAGGTGACGGCCGGCCGGGCGCCGCTCGCCACCGCCGGCGCAAGGGAGGCCACGAGCAGGAAGAGGCAGAGCGACGCCAGGAGCGTGACCGCGTCCCGCACGCGGGACGACCGGCGGGCCAGCACGGTCAGGAGCGCGCCGGCCACCGGCACGGCCACCACGAGGCTGAGCGCGAGCGGCTCGCTCACCCGCCCGCACCCGCGAGCAGGGCGCGCGCTGCCTCGACGGCCAGGCCCCAGGTCAGGCGCGTGTCGATGCCGAAGTACACGTTGGCCAGGGCCAGCAGCCAGGTCGGGACGAGCAGGCCCAGCGGCGCCTCGGAGACCCGCCGGCCCTCCACGGGAGGCTGGAAGTAGGCGACCTCGACCACCTTCCACACGTAGACGAGCGCGAGCAGGGAGGTCGCGAGTATCACCAGCGCCAGCGGCCACAGATCCTGCTCCAGCGCGCCGAGGACGAGCTGCAGCTTCGAGACGAAGCCGGTCGTGAGCGGGAGTCCGATGAGGCTCAGGCCTCCGATCACGAAGGCGGCCATCGTCCAGGGCATCTGCCGCCCGATCCCTCGCATGTCGGTCAGCAGCGCCGAGCCGACGCGGTACGAGACGCAGCCGATCGCGAGGAAGAGGGCCCCCTTTATGAGGGCGTGGTTGAAGACGTGCAGCATCCCGGCGGCGATCCCGGTCTGGGACCCGATGCTGACGCCGAGAAGGATGTAGCCCATCTGCGCCACGCTCGAGTACGCGAGCAGGCGCTTCACGTTCGTCTGGAAGATCGCGGACATCGAGGCGCCCACCATCCCGGCCACCGCCAGCGCACCCACGACGACGTGCGCCGACAGGATGCCGTACGTGTAGGCGTGCCCGAAGACGGTCAGCCAGGACCGCATGAGCAGGTAGGCGGCCACCTTGGTGGACGTGGCGGCGATGAAGGCGGTGACGGCCGACGGCGCGTACGCGTAGCTGTTCGGGAGCCAGAGGTGGAGCGGGAAGAGGGCCAGCTTCAGGGCCACGCCCACCGTGAAGAAGGCCAGGGCCGCGCTGACGGTGCGCGGCGCCTCGGCCCCCGGCAGCCGATCGGCCAGGTCGAGCATGTTCAGCGTGCCCGTGGTCACGTACATGAGGCCGATACCGATCAGGATGAAGGTGGCCCCGACGGTGCCGACGATCAGGTACTGGTAGGCGGCGGTCAGCGCGCGGCGGTCGCGGCCCATCGCGACCAGCGCGTACGTCGCCAGCGAGGCGATCTCCAGGAAGACGAAGACGTTGAACGCGTCGCCGGTGACCGTGGTGCCGAGCAGCCCCGCGAGGCAGAGCAGGAAGACGGCGTAGAAGAGGTGGCGACGGTCGGCGCCGATCTCCTGCTCCACGCTCGCCTTCGCGTACGGGAGCACGACGCTGCCGACCGCCGAGATGAGGAGCAACAGCGGTGCGTTCGCGAGGTCGACCCGGTACTCGATGCCCCAGGGCGGGGGCCAGCTCCCGATGAAGTACCTGACCGGCCCGGACGACCACACCTCGGCCAGCAGCGCGGCCGAGAAGGCGAGGCTCCCCAGAGACGCCAGCCAGGCCACGGCCCAGGCGGGGGTGCCGCGCTGGAGCATGACCGCCACCGGAGCCGCGAGCAGTGGGGTGACGACGAGCAGCGCGGGGAGGTCGGCCTCGAACACCTAGAAGGATTCGTCTTGCCGGTGGATGTCCTCTTCCTCCACGCTGCCGTATGCCTCCTTGATGCGGACGGTGAGCGCGAGACCGAGGGCCGTGGTCGCGACGCCGACGACGATGGCAGTGAGGATCAGCACGTGCGGCAGCGGGTTCGAGTACAGCGTGTAGCCCTCGGCCAGGATGGGCGCGGTCCCGCCGGCGACCTTGCCCATGCTGATGAACAGGACGAACACCGAGGTCTGGAAGACGCCGAGGCCCACCAGCTTCTTCACCAGGTTCCCGTGGGCGATCAGCACGTAGAAGCCGACCATCATGAGGAAGATGACGACCCAGTAGTTGTAGAGGCCAGCCGCGAAGCTCAAGCCCCGCGCCCTCGGCCGGCGAACGCGACGAACATGAGGAGGATGACCGAGAACACCGTGATGCCGACCCCGAGCTCCACCAGGAATATCCCGACGTGCTGGCCCGACTTCGGGTCAGCGGCCAGGACGTTGTAGTCGAGGAAGGCACCGCCCAGCGCCATCCCAGCGACACCCACCGATGCGTAGAGGAGAACGCCGAGCGGAGCCAGGAAGAGCAGGATCGCGGGTGGCATGACCCGGGTGAGCCGGTCGATCTCGAAGACCAGGCCGTACAGGACGAACGCGGCGCTGAGGATCACGCCCGCCTGGAAGCCGCCCCCCGGTCCGAAGTCGCCATGGAACTGCACGTACAGCGCGAACAGCATGATCAGCGGGAGCAGCAGCCCGGTGACGACGCGCAGGATCGGGTTGTGGGCCATCGGTCAGGCCGCCTCGCCCCTTCGGCGGCGGCCGAGAAGGAGCATCAGCACGCCAAGGCCCGCCGTGAATATGACGGTCACCTCTCCGAGCGTGTCGTGTCCCCGGTAGCTGGCCAGCACCGCGGTCACGGCGTTCGGCACGCCGATCTCCTCCGCGGAACCCTCGAGGTACCTGCCGGAGGTGACGCGGTGCACCGGCGCGTTCGGGTCGCCGTACGCGGGCATGTCCCAGGTGCCGTAGACGAGGGCCGCGCCGGTCACGACCACGACGATCAGCGCCAGCGCGCGGTCGTGGTGCGTCGGCTCTTCGTGGTCGCCCGTCAGCGCGAGCGTGGCGAGCATCAGGACCGTCGCGGCTCCCGCGCCGACCGCGGCCTCGGTGAACGCGACGTCCACGGCGTCGAGCACGACGAAGAACGCGGCGGACAGCATGCTGAAGATCCCGCTGAGGATCACGACCGCGAACAGGTTCCGCCGGTGCGCGATCGCGAGCGCCGTCGCGGCCATGAACGCGAGCAGCACGCCCGAGGCGACCGGGTCGAAGTCGGTCACTCGACGGCCCCCGTCCCGCTCGGCCGTGCCGGGGCAAGCCGCGGCTCGATCTTGCCCGCGAGCGCGGCTCGGGCGAGGGCGTGGCTCGAGACCGGGCTCGTCAGCCACAGCAGCAGCAGGATCAGCAGCAGCTTGACGGTCACGAGCGACCAGCCCGCCAGGAGCGCCAGGCCGGACAGCAGCAGCAGCGCCCCGAGGGTGTCGGTGACGCCCGCGGCGTGCAGGCGCGTGTACACGTCGGGGAGCCGCAGCACGCCGATGCCGCCGGCCAGCACGGCCAGGCTGCCGCCGAGGAGGAGGGCGCCGCTGACGACGCCGATCGGGGTGAGGTCCACTAGTCCGCCGGGTCCTGAGGCGCGAAGTGACCCAGCTCGAAGAAGCGCAGCACCGCGATCACGGTGATGAAGCTGATCATCGCGTAGAGCAGCCCGATGTCGAGGAACTCGGGCCGGCCGTCCAGGAAGCCCAGCACGGCGACCAGCAGCACGACCTTGGTGCCGAACATGTTGGCCGCCAGGATCCGGTCGAAGACCGTCGGCCCGAGGAACGCGCGCACCAGCGCCAGGCCCATCGTGCCGAGGATCGCGAGCGCGGCGACGGCGAGCATCAGCCCCTGTCGATGGCGGCAACGCGCCGGTCGAGGTCGCCCGTGGACAGTGCCGCGGCGGCATCGCGTGTCAGCGCGTGGACCCTGAGGCGCCGGCCGGACAGCTCCACCGAGATCGTCCCGGGCGTCAGGGTGATCGAGTTCGCGTAGACGACCCGCCAGGCGTCCGTCCGCTGCGTCGCCTCGAGCTCCACGATCGTGGGATGGACCGGCAGGCGCGGGTCCAGGACCCGGCGGATGACGTCGAGGTTCGCCCGGACGATCCCCGTCAGCAGGTGCAGCGCGTACGGCGCGGACCGCGCGAGCCGGCGCGTCGGGCCCTTGTCGGCGGTGAGGCCCATGCGGGCCGCCAGCCAGGCCACCACGACCGACGACGCGAGGCCCAGGGCCAGCGGCAGCGGCGTGTAGTGGCCCGAGAGCAGGAGCCACGTCACCGCGAGGGCCGACCACAGGGCGATCACGCCGGCCGAGGCGTTCTTCAGAGCGCGGATCGGGCGCATGCGGCACCTCCGCCGACCGGAGATCTCGGGGCTCGTCGCGACGAGGGCGAGTCTATGTCAGCGGTAGGACCGATCGAGCAGGTCGATGAGGTGGATGACCTCTATCCCGAGGCCGCGCGATCGCACGCCGGCGTCGAGCTGCATGAGGCACCCGGGGTTCGCGGTGACGAGCAGGTCCGCACCCGTGCGCGCGACGTGCTCCATCTTGCGGTCGAGGAGCTTGCGGGAGAGGTCCGGGTGCGTGACGTTGTAGATCCCCGCGCTGCCGCAGCACCAGTCGGCCTCCGTGAGCGGCACGATCCGAAGCCCCGGGATCGCGGCGAGCAGCGCCTTCGGCTGCGCCGACACGCCCTGGCCGTGCTGGAGGTGACACGGCTCGTCGTACGCGACCGTCGCCTCGATCCGGCCCGGTGCCGCGGTCAGGCCCCGGTCGCCGAGGACCTCCGTCGCGTCCTTGACCCGCGCCGCGAACCGCTCCGCGCACTCCGCCCAGGCGGGATCGTCCTTGAGCAGCCAGCCGTACTCCTTGAGGTTCGCGCCGCAACCCGCGGCGTTGACGACGACGGCATCGACCTCGAGCCGCTCGAGCGCGCCGATGTTGCGCCTGGCCAGCCGCCGCCCGCCGTCCCGCTCGCCGGCGTGGACGTGCAGCGCCCCGCAGCAGGTCTGACCCTCGGGCACGAGGACGTCGAAGCCGTTGCGGGCCAGGACCCGCGCGGTCGCGGCGTTCGTCGCCCCGAAGGCCGCGCGCATCACGCAGCCCTGGAAGAGCGCCACCCGCCCGCGCCTCTCGCCGATCGCCCGCACGAGGGCGGGCAGACGCTCCGCCGAGACCGTCCGCGGCGCCAGCTCCATCATCCCGGCGAGACGGCGCGCCAGCGGGATCCGCGCTCCCGCGAGGCGCAGGACCGCCGCGGCGCCGAGCGTGCGCGCCATCGCGGTCAGGCGCGCGAAGGCCGCCAGGCGCCGGTGGTGCGGTAGGAGCTGGTCGAACGCGAGCCAGCGCACGAGGCGCTCCAGCGCCGGTCGCGGCCGGGACCGCTCGACCTGCGAGCGCGCCGCCTCGACGAGCTTCCCGAAGTGCACGCCCGAGGGGCACGCGGTCTCGCAGGCGCGGCAGTCGAGGCAGCCGAAGACGTGCTCCTCGAAGGCCGGCGCGCTGGGCGAGATGCGGCCCTCCCATGCGTTCTTCATCAGCCGGATGCGGCCTCGCGGCGAGTCCATCTCGACGCCCAGCACCGCGTAGGTCGGACACGTCGGCAGGCAGAAACCGCAGTGCACGCACGCTTGGATGAGATCCTGGGCCGGGGCGTCGCCACCCAGGTACGCGCTGAAGCGGATCGGTGAGGTCGTGGTCACCGGACGATCCCGCGGCCCGGCTCCAGCGTCCCGGCGGGGTCGAAGGCGAGCCGGATCCGCTTCATCAGGAAGTCGCCGCCCGGCGGCGGTCCCCACGCCGGCAGCCTGCCGCGCAGGGCCTCTTCCCGCCTCTCGATGCGGGCGCTTCCGCCGACCGACCTCGCCCCGGCCATCAGCGTGTCGGCCCCGAGCAGGACGTCGGCGTCGTCGCCCCGAAGGTGGACGCGCATGACCCCGGCTCCGGCATCCGCGACGCAGCGGTCGAAGGCCTCGAGGGCCGCGGCCGCTTCGACGAACGAGCGCTGCGCCGCGAGCGGCAGCGACGCGCGAACCAGGGCGCCGTCCGTCGCGGTCGCGGGCAGGTCGCGCAGCGGGGCCAGCACCGGCTCCGGGTCATCCGCGCGGTCCACCTGGGCGGCGCTCCGCTCCGCGGCGCGGACCGCCTCGAGCATCGCGCGCTCCACCGCCGCGGGCTCGCCCTCGGAGGCCACGGCCGCCACCCAACCGCGGCGCGTGCCGTCTACGGCCAGCGCCGAGGGCCGCACCGCCGATCGGAGCAGCGC
>JBOGTE010000066.1:0-10680 GCA_050692015.1 Candidatus Limnocylindria bacterium | reverse complement strand
AGGCCCACGAGTATCAGGAAGACCTCGTCGCGGAACGGGAACTCCATCCACGAGAACGCGTAGGCCGCGAACGCGGCGACCACCAGCGGCATGACCGTCGCCGGGATCGCCAGCGTCAGGCTGTTGAGGAATGCCACGTCCATGTTGTTCGCCGTGAGGACGCGCTCGTAGTTCTCGAGCGTGAACTGGAACGGCGGCGCCAGCGCGGTCCACCAGCCCGTGGTCGAGACCAGGTGCGGCGGGCGGAACGAGCTCACGAAGAGCCCGAGCGTCGGGATGACCCAGAGCGCCGTGAGGCCGATCACCGCGATGTGGAGCGGCAGCTCCCGGACGAGGCGCGGCGGCCGGCGCCGCACGGACGGCTGGCCCACCGCGACGGGGGCGGCCGCGGGCTGCACCGTCACCGGACGGCCCGCTCGAACCGGAGGCGGCGCACGTTGACGATGAGCACCGGGATCACCACGAGCAGCAGGATCACCGCGATCGCGCTGGAGCGTCCGGCGTGGCTCGCGGTGAAGAGCTCGTCGTACATGAGGAAGGCCAGGACCTCCGTCTCGAAGTTGCCGCTCGTCGTGACGTAGATGATGTCGAAGGCCTTGAGCGCGAAGATGGCCAGCGTCGTGGCGATCACCGCGATGGTCGGCGCGAGGAGCGGGAGCACGATCCGGCGGAAGACCTGGAGCTCGTTCGCCCCGTCCACGCGGGCGGCCTCGAGCAGCTCACCCGGGACGCCCTTGAGCGCGGCCGACAGGACGATCATGGCGAAGCCGGTCCAGACCCAGACGCCGATGAGGATGAGCAGGAACGTGTTCCAGGGCGCGTTGGTCAGCCAGGCCAGGGGCTCGATCGCCGTCAGCGTCGTCATCACGGCGTTGAGGAGCCCGGTCTGGGTGAAGCCGGCCGGCTGGAAGTCGAAGATGAACTTCCAGATGACGCTGGCGGCCACGAACGAGATGGCCATCGGCAGGAAGACGAGCGACTTCGCCGCGCTCTCGTAGCGCACTCGGTCGGCGAGCAGGGCGAAGATCAGCCCGAAGACGATGGCGGCTCCGGTGAAGAAGAAGACCCAGAGGACGTTGTTGCGCACGGCGGTCCAGAAGGGGTCGCTGGCCGCCAGCTGGAGGTAATTGCCGATGCCGACGAACTCCGCGGAGCGCGCGTCGAACACGCTGAGCCAGATGGTGATGAGGGACGGGATCACGAGGTAGCCGGAGACGAAGAGGAGGGCGGGGAGGATCCACAGCCACGGCCGGAACCTCGGCCGGCTCCGCTCGGGGAGGAGCGTCAGCCCGCGCTCCACGAGCAGGATGTACGCGGCCAGGGCCAGCGGCACGCCGATGACCGCCGCCGCTACCTGCGGGATGCGTTCCATCCCCGCCCTCTTCTACCTACCTAGTCCCTAGTACGCCTCCGCCTGGACACGGTCGAGGTCCGCCAGGATGGCGTCCAGCCTCGAGGGGTCCTGCACGTAGTCCAGGACCGCCTCCCAGAAGGCCGCGTTCATCTGGGCGGGCATCAGGTCCGACGCGTCGAACCGCGCGATCTCCGCGTTGGTCAGCAGCTCGCCGATCTCGCGCGAGATCTCGTCCGGGTACGCAGCCGGGTCCACGTTCTTGTTCGGCGACAGCGCGCCGCCGCGCTCGACCCAGATCTGCTGCGCCTCGGCGGTGGTGAGCCACTTCATCAGCTCACGCGCCTGGGGCGTGTCGTTGAACATGCCGAACAGGTCGCCGGCGACCTCGAGGCCGCCCTGGTGCTGCGGATCGACGTCCGGGAACCCGAAGAAGGTGAAGTCGGTCACCGGCTCGAGGCCCGGGTTGTTGTCGATGAAGAAGTCGGTGATGAACGACGCCTGGTGGTGCATGTAGCAGCCCGGCGGGTCGCGGAAGAGCGGGTCGCCCGCCGACTGGAAGCTCGTGGCGAGCATGCCCTGGCCTCCGCCGAGGACCATGCCCTGCGCGGCGACGACCTCGCCCCAGGTCTCCCAGGCCGACTTGATCTCGGGTGAGGTCCAGGCGATCTCCCCCTGGTACCAGCGGTCGTAGACGTCGGGACCCGCCTGCCGCAGGACGATGTCCTCCAGCCAGTCGGTGCCCGGCCAGCCCGAGGCGTCTCCGCTCTCGAGGCCGATGCACCAGGGAGCCGTGCCGTCCGCCTGCATGCGTTCGGAGAGGGCGATCAGGCCGTCCCAGTCGCTGGGTGGCTCGAATCCCTTGTCCTGCCACACGGCCGGGTCGTACCAGATGAAGCCCTTGGCCGACGACTTGATGAAGATGCCGACCGTCGTACCGTCCACCGAGCCCAGCTCGATCCAGTCCGCGGCGTACTCGTCGCGCATTCGGTCCAGGTCGAGCACGCCGCCCAGGTCGACCAGGTCACCGGCGCGCGCGAACTCCGCCATCTGCCCGGGGCCGGGCAGCCCGGCCACGTCCGGCGGGTTGCCGCCCTGGACCCGGGTCTGGAGCACGGCGTTCAGGTCCCGTGTGCTCTCGATCTGCACGTCGGTGCCGGTGCGCTCCTCGAACGGGGCGACCATGGCTTCGAACGACTCGAGCTCGGCGCCGCCCCAGACGACGAGCACCGACACGGTGCCGCCCAGCCCCTCTGGGGGCTGCGTGCCGCCCTGTGGCCCGCATGCGGTCGCGAGAAGCACCGCGACCAGGAAGAACGCGAGGTTACGGACGCTTCGCATGTCACCCTCCTCTATTGCGCTCAACGCGCAGTTCTGTACAGCGGTCGATGTCCCGATCAGCGAGGGTCGGTGCCAGATCATAGTGCGGCCCGTCCACCCGCGGGCTGCCCGCGGACCTGGAATGATCTGGCACGCGGCGTGTTGCTGCATGAGACACGTGAAGGTCCACGAGCTCGGCCATCTCGTCCTCTACGTCTCCGACATCGAGCGGTCGCGCGAGTTCTACCGCGACGTGCTCGGATGGAGCGAGCTGCCCATGCCGGGCGGCGCACGCGCGCCCATAGCGGCGTTCTCCTCGGGCCGCACTCATCACGAGCTGCTGCTGATCGAGGTCGGGCGGGACGCGAAGCCGGTCCCCGAGGGCCGCCGGCTGGGCATGTACCACTTCGGCCTAAAGGTGGGCGAGTCCGATGACGAGCTGCGAGAGGCGCGCGACCGCCTGACCGCCGCCGGAGCGCGGATCGTCGGCGCGACCGATCACGGCGTGACGCATAGCCTCTACATCGAGGATCCCGACGGCAACGAGATCGAGCTGTACATCGACGTCCAGCCGGCGCGCTGGAAGGACGATCCGTCAGCGATCTTCTCGAGCCCGCGAGCGCTGCGGCTCTGACCCGGTAGCCTCGCCCGGGCCTACGATGGCCGGGCGTGGTCTCTCCCGAGAAGTTCCCCGATCCCGAGATCGACCTTCCGCCCCGGCCGGGCCAGGAGCAGGCGGCCGTGCTCGCGGGCGGGTGCTTCTGGTGCGTCGAGGCCGTCTACAAGCAGCTCGACGGCGTGACCTCGGTCCGCTCCGGCTACGCCGGCGGGACGGCGGAGACCGCCGACTACCAGACCGTCTGCAGCGGCACGACCGACCACGCCGAGGTCGTGGAGGTCCGCTTCGACCCCGCGAAGATCGGCTACGGGCAGATCCTGCGCGCGTTCTTCTCTATCGCTCACGACCCCACGCAAGTGGACCGGCAGGGCCCCGACACCGGCCGCCAGTACCGCTCGGCGATCTTCTACGCCGGCGACGACCAGCGCCGCGTGGCCGAGGCCTACATCGCCCAGCTGGACCGCGCGAAAGTCTTCGACCGGCCGATCGTCACGGAGGTGGTGCCCCTCGAGCGCTTCTACGAGGCCGAGGCCTACCACCAGGACTACGCCGCGCGGAACCCGCTCAACCCCTACATCCTGTTCAATGCCCGTCCGAAGGTGGAGAAGGCAAAAAAGTGGCTAGCTCGGTCGCTTGCTAGAGACTGACAGGGCACACTTACCGGCCGTGCCACCGGGCGGGAGGGGACCGGTCCTCATCGTCGATGACGAGGAGGCCATCCTCGACATGCTCCGAGAGTTCCTCGCGGCCGAGGGCTACGACGTGAGCGTCGCCCGCGACGGCATGGACGCGCTCGAGTCGGTCGCTGAGCGCGCGCCCTCGGTGATCCTCCTGGACATGAAGATGCCGCGCATGGACGGCTGGCAGTTCGCGCAGGAGCTGCGCCGCCGCGGCCTCGCGGTCCCGGTGATCGTCATGACCGCGGCGCACAACGCGCGTCAGTCGGCGGAGGAGATCCGCGCCGACGACCACCTGGCGAAGCCCTTCGCGTCGCTGGACGAGGTGCTGGCGAAGGTGGAGCGGCTTCAGGCCTAGGAGCCGCGCGCGATCGGCTCGCGGACCCTCACGGCTTCGTGCGCACCTCGTCGATCTGGTCCTCCGTCCGGAGGCGGTCGGCCTTCCCTCGCATACCCCGCTCCTTCTCCTCGAGGCGCTCCTCGGTCTCGTCGGGCGTGCGCGTAGGCGGCTGGCCGGCCTGGTTCTTGGGGATCTCCTTGTCCTTGTCCTTCATGCGTCGTCCTCCCGCACGGTGATGAGGGAGGCTGCGCACGCACGGTGCCAGCGTGCCGGGCTCGTGTCTAGGTGTGGCGAGGGCGCTGCGTGCGCAGCTCCCGGCGCTGCTTGGCCGCCTGCATCCTGCGGCGCTCGTCGTCCGTCTCGGGCAGGAGCGGCGGGAGCTCGACCGGGTGGCCCTGGTCATCGATGGCGACGAACACCAGGTACGCGCTGGCCACGTGGACCACCTTGCCCGTCAGCGTGTTCTCCGCCTCGACGCGAACGCCGACCTCCATGCTCGTCCGGCCCACCTCGTTGACGGATGCCTTCGCCGTGACGAGGTCGCCGACGATCACCGGCGCCACGAAGGAGAGCTCGTCGATGCGCGCGGTGACGACCTTGGCGCGCGCGTGGCGCTGCGCCGCGGCGCCGGCGCAGGAGTCGATCAGCTTCATGACCTCGCCGCCGTGGACGTTGCCCCAGGGGTTCGCGTCGGAAGGGAGCATCGCCCGCGCCATGACCGTGCGCGACGCGGAGACGGGCCGGGCGGGCGCCACGGCGGGAGCGTGTCACATCGCCTGAGCGCGCGCATATGCTCGGCGGCCGATGTCGGTGCTCTCGCGCGAGGAGCTGCGCGCCGCGCTGGCGGCGCAGCCCCCGCTCGTCGAGGACGTGGACGCCGCGACCCAGCTGCAGCCGAACGGGATCGATCTGCGGCTCGAGCGCGTGCAGCGGCTGACATCGCCGGCGCTGCTCGGGGCGTCGGACGCGGTCCGCGAGCCGTCAGCACGCGAGGACGTGAAAGCGGATGACGACGGCTGGTGGGATCTGCATCAGGGCGCATACGTCATCGGCTACCGCGAGAAGGTGAACCTTCCAGCCGACCTGACGGCTCTCATCCGGCCGAGGTCCAGCCTGCTGCGCTCCGGCGTCACGCTTCACGGGGCCGTCTGGGACGCCGGCTACTCCGGCCGCGGCGAGGGGCTGCTCGCGGTGATGAACCCCCGCGGCTACCGCATCCAGCGCGGCGCGCGCATCGCGCAGCTGGTGTTCTTCCGCCTGTCGCGCGCGACCGGCGAGCCCTACGCGGGCCGCTACCAGGGTGAGGGCTCCTAGGTCCGTCGCGCCTTCGTTGCATGTCCGAGACCCAAGCGCCACCTTCGACCGGGCCACGGAGCGACGCCCGGCACCTTTGTTGCGGCGCGATGCAACGTGCCGGGAGCAGGCTCGGGCGGGCGCCGCACGCCTCTGGAAGCGGACGAGGAGCCGATGGTGCGGAAGTGGCTGAGCATCGCCGAAGAGGTCATCCGGCGCGACGGGGGGAAGAAGGGCGGCGAGCGGACGGCGCCCGGCGGGAAGAGCGCTAAGCCGAGCGCAGCGCCGGGATCACGCGCTCGCTGAACATCCGCACCATCTCTCGCTCCTGCCCGTAGGGGAACACCGGGATCACGTAGGACACGCCGAGCGCCGCGTAGGCGCGCAGCCTCTCCACGATCTCGTCCGCCGTTCCGGGGAGGCGCATGAACTGGCTGCGCAGGATCGCCTTCGGGTCGCGCCCGATCTTCGCGCAGGCGGCCTCGAGGTCCCTCATCGCCTCCGCGTATCGCTCCGGGCTGGGGAAGCCGCCGACGTTCACGGCGTCGGCGTACTTCGCGACGATCCGCATGAGGCGCGGCTTGGCACCGGCGATCCACATGGGCATCCGATCCTGCACCGGCTTGGGCGCGCACTGCGCGTCCTCGATGCGGTAGTGCTTGCCCCGGTACGTCGCCTTCTCCTCGGTCCACATGCGCTTGCAGATCTCGATGGTGTCCACGAGCTGGTCCACGCGGACGCGCGGCTCGGGGAAGTCGTAGCCGTACGCCCTGTACTCGATCTGCTTCCAGCCGGCGCCGATCCCGAAGTCGATGCGCCCGCCGCTCATGTGGTCCAGGCTCGCGGCGGTCTTCGCCAGGAGCGCGGGGCTGCGGTAGGACTGGCAGGAGACCAGCGTGCCGAGCCGGAGCGTGGTCGTGGTCTGCGTGAGCGCCGCGAGCAGCGTCCAGGCCTCGAGGCAGTTGGTCTTCGTGGAGTCAGCGTCGAGGAAGAAGTGGTCGCAGACCCACAGGGCCTCGAATCCGCCCTGCTCGGCGTCGCTCGCGATCCGCTTGACGTCGTCGAAGGTGAAGCCGAACTGCGTCTCGATCTGTATGCCGAACCGCACGAGCAGGAAGCCTAGACGACCCCTTGCTCGTTCGACACTGACACTGATGCAAGGTAAACTTGCGAGCGACCCATCCGATCCACGGGTGGGCCGCCGTAATGGCCGAATCCCTCGAACACGGCCGGGGGAGCGGGGGAACCCCTTCGGGGGCGCAGGATCGTCGAGATCCAGGGCACCTTCCAGCCCGAGCCCGTCAGCTCACCCCGCAGGCGCCTGGAGGGTCGCTTCTGTCTGCTGTCCTCGCGCCCACCACGGACGAGCCCGCGGCCTCTGCGCTGCTGCTTCGCGCGCTCGCGAGGCGACCGCGCGGCCTCTTCGTAGACATCGACGGAACACTGAGCTCGATCGCCGACACGCCCGGGCAAGCGACCGTCTCCTCGGCCTGCCGTGATGCGCTCCGCCGTCTCACCAAGGTCCTGGACGTCGTGTGCCTCCTCACGGGGCGCCCGGCCGACGACGCCTGGCGGCTCGTCGGTGTGGATGACGCGATATACGTCGGGAACCACGGCGCCGAGAGGTGGTACCGGGGCGAGCTGCTGCGGCCGCCCGGCATCGAGCGCTATCAGGGCCGCCTCGCGCGCGCCAGCTGGATCCTCCGCGAGCTGCTCGCGAGCACGCCCGCGATCACGTTCGAGGACAAGGGCATCGGCTTCGCCATCCACTACCGGCGCGACCCGTCGGTCGGGCCGGCCGTCCTCGAGGCGGCGACGCGCGTCTGCCGGCGCCGCGGCCTCGAGGTCGCGCAGCGCACGGCGCACGTCGAGGTGCGGCCGCCGGTCGAGGCCGACAAGGGCGTCGCGCTCCTCGAGATCGCGAGCCGCCACGGCCTGGCCGGCCTCGTCGTGATGGGCGACGATCCCGTTGACGCGCCCGCGTTCGCCGCCGCGCGCTCGCACGCCGCCGCGACCGGGGCCGACGTCGCCGTGGTCACCGTCGGCGAGCGCATGCGCGGTAGCGGGGACCTCGCCCTTGAGGACCCGGCCGGCACCTGCCGGCTTCTGGACGACGTGGCCCGGGAGATCGGCGCATGACGGCGGCCGGCCGCATGGTCCTCGTCTCGAACCGGGCGCCCATCGCCTTCATCGACCGCGCCGGCGGCCTTCGCGCCGCGCGCGGCGGCGGCGGGGTCGTGACCGCCCTCCGCGACCTCGTCAGGGTCTCGCCGGTCACCTGGCTCGCCTCGGCGACGGCGACCGCCGACCTTCGCGCCGCCCGCATGCGACTCGAGCATGGCGGCCTCTTCGGCGGTGGCCGCCTGGCGCTGCGGCCGGTCCCGATCGGGCGCGACCTGGCCGCGGGCCACCGCGAGTTCTCCGACCGCGTGCTCTGGTTCGTACAGCACGGGATGTGGCACCGGCGCGTCGGCCCCGAGTCGCCGGAGCGCATCCGCTGGCTTCTCGGCCGCTACCGGCTCGCCGCGCGCGCGTTCGCGGACGCGGCGGTGTCGGAGGCCCACCGGCCGGGGCACTCGGGGACCACGCTGGTGCACGACTACCAGCTCTATCTGGTGCCGGGCATGGTCCGCCGGGGGCTGCCCGGGACCGCCATCGCGCACTTCACGCATATCCCGTGGCCGGCGCTGGACGTGTGGCTCGCGGCCGTCCCCGCCGACGTCGTCGCGCACCTTGCCCGTGGCCTCCTGGCGGCCGATGTCCTCCACTTCCAGACGGCGGCCTCGGTCCGGTCGTTCCTGTCGTGCGTGGAGGCGTTGCTGCCCGACGCCGAGGTGGCCGGTGACCTGGTGCGGCGGGGCGAGCACCGCACCCTCGTGCGCGCCCGCGCGGTGTCGATCGACCCGAGCGCGCTCCGGGCCCGCCCGAGCCTGGTGGACCGCCTCCGCGCCGACCCGCGGCGGCTCGTCGTACGGGTGGACCGCGGCGACCCGATGAAGAACGTCCCCGCCGGCTTCCTCGCCTTCGAGCGGATGCTCGAGCGCCGCCCGGATCTCGTGGGCAATGTCCGGTTCCGCGCCAGGATCGTCCCGACCCGGATGGCGCTGCCCGAGTACGCCGCCGAGCAGGAGCTGGCCAGGACCATCGCGGCCCGCATCGACGACCGCTTCGGCAGGGGCACCGTGGAGCTGGTCGAGAGAGCGGATCGGCCGCAGGCGCTCGCCGAGCTCGCGGCCGCGGACGTCGTGCTCGTGAACTCGCTGGCGGACGGCATGAACCTGGTGGCCAAGGAGGCGGCCGTCCTCAACCCGCACGTCGCGCTGGTGCTGTCACGCACCGCCGGGGCCTACGAGGAGCTGGCGGACGGCGCGCTCGGGATCGACCCCGAGGACCTGGGCGGCACGGCGGATGCTCTCGTGACGGCCCTAGAGATGCCCGAGGCCGAGCGCCTCCGGCGCGCGGCGTCCATGCGCGAGAAGGTGCTCGGCTGGACCTCGCGCGACTGGCTGCGCTCGCAGCTGGACGACCTGGACGAGGCTCGCGCCGGCGACGACGGCCGGCGGGAGGCGGGCCCCGCCTCGTGGGTCGTCCGCGGGCCGCGGGTCGTTGCTCGGAGCGCGTGACGGGGGCGCCCCGATGCGGCGCTTCGCCAGGCTGGTGCCCTCCGCGACCATCGACGACGCGCGCCGGGCCCTCGAGCGCGTCACCTTCTACCGATTCGCACGCGCCATGGTCAAAGAGGTGTCCGAGGACGACGTCCCGGGGATGGCGGCCGAGATGGCCTACCGGTTCCTCTTCGCGATCTTCCCGCTGCTCCTCCTGTCGGCCGCGGTGCTGGGTCTCCTCGCCGGCCAGCTCGGTCGAGAGGGGATCGTCACCGAGGTCATGGGCCGGATGACGGCCCTTCTCCCGGCGGGCGTGGCGCCCTTCGTCGAGGGGACGGTGCAGGACCTCATCGCCGACCGGCCCGGCACGTACGCCGCGATCGGCCTGATCGCCACGGTCTGGGGCGCGGCGGGAGGCGTCGGCGCGCTCATCAAGGGCCTCAACCGCGCCTACGACGTGGAGCGCCCGCGCGCGACCTGGCGCCGGCAGCTCATCGCGATCGGAGCGACGCTGGCGGTGCCGCCGCTCGGCCTCGCGCTCCTGGCGCTGTCCGTTCTCGGCCACTCGCTGGCCGGCTGGCTGGGCGCGCTGCTCGGGATCGGCCGGGACCTGGGGGCGCTGCTCGCGGGGGGCCAGGCTCTGATCGGAGGACTGCTGTTCCTCGCCGCCATGTCCGCCGTCTACCGGCTGCTGCCGGCGCTGCCGCAGCGGACGCGCGACGTGCTGCCCGGCGCCGTCGTCGCGACCGTGGGCTGGACGGTGCTGACGCAGGCCTTCGGGAGGTACGTCGGCAACGTGGACCAGTACAGCTCGACCTACGGCGCCTTCGCGGCGCCCGTCGCTTTCCTGCTGTGGCTCTACCTCGTCGGCCTGGTCGTGCTGATCGGTGCCGAGGTGAACGCGCTCCTCTCGCAACGGGGTCGGCCCAGGTGGGCCGATCCTCGCGGCCAAATATGAGCGGAGGTGAAGCATGGACGAGCGAGAGATCGGCGAACGGGTCAAGGGCGGCATCATCGGTGTCATCAAGGGCACCGGCCAGGTGACCACCGCGACGATCACGACGATCGCCGAGGTCGTACGGACCACCGTCAAGGAGACGTCTGACACCGGCGCGACCGTCGGCGAGGCCGCGACGGGCGCGGTGAAGGGGGCCATCGGCGCCGCCGGCGACGTCAGCGGCGTGGCCATAGACACGACCGAGCACACGATGACCAAGACGGCGCAGTCCGCGTCGAAGGTCGGCACGTCGGTGGGCAACGCGGCGAAGGGGGCGGTGCTCGGCGCGGTCCGCGGAACGAGCGAGGTGGGGTCGGGCTCGATCACGGCCGTCTCCAGCGCCGCGCGCACGGCGGTGCTCGAGGCCTCCCACGTGGGCGCCGATGTGACCACGGCCGCCGTGGGAGCGGTCGAGGGCGCGATCGAGGGAGCCAAGAAGACCTCGGTGTCGGCGGAGGAGGCGGCGGCCGCCGCGGCC
>JBOGTE010000065.1:0-10739 GCA_050692015.1 Candidatus Limnocylindria bacterium | reverse complement strand
ATGACGGGCGGACACCAGAAGGCGATCACGGTGAACCGCACCCTCGCGTCCGCCGCCGAGCGCCACGGGGTCGCGTTCGGGGTCGGCAGCCAAAGGGCGGCGCTGCGCGACCCGGCGCTGGTGCCGACCTACGCCGTCGCGCGCGAAGCCGCGCCCGCCGCGTTCCTGATCGGGAACATCGGCATCTCGCAGCTCATCGAACAGCCGGGGGAAGCGCGGCTCGGCGAGGCGGACATCGCCCGTGTCGTGGGGATGGTCCGGGCCGACGCGCTCGCGGTGCACCTCAACTTCCTCGAGGAGATGGTGCAGCCCGAGGGTCAGACCCGAGCGCGCGGAGCCGAGGAGGCGCTCGCGTCCGTGGCGCGTTCGTGCTCAGTCCCGATCATTGCCAAGGAGACGGGCGCCGGCATCGGGCGCGCCACCGCGGAACGGCTTCGCCGCCTCGGCGTGCGCGCGATCGACGTCGGCGGCGTCGGGGGCACGTCGTTCGCGGCGATCGAGGCGCGCCGGGCCCGCGACCGCGGCGACGAGGGCCGCGCGCTACTTGGAGAGCGATTCACGGATTGGGGCCTGCCGACCGCCGTCGCCGTTGTCGGTGCCGCGGCGACGGGCCTGCCGATCATCGCGACCGGCGGCGTCCGTGGCGGCCTCGACGCAGCGGTCGCCTTGGCGCTCGGAGCGACGGCGGTCGGCGTGGGACGGCCGCTGCTCCAGGCCGCCCTCGCGGGCGAGCCGGCGGTCCACGAGTGGATCGCGCAGTTCGAGCTACAGCTGCGCACGGCGACGTTCCTTGCGGGCGCCGAAAAGGCGACCGAGCTCAGGTCCGCTCCTCGCGTCGTCCTCGGCGACACGCACGAGTGGCTGGCGCAGCTGGGGTATTCGACGACCTCGACGTGAACCAGCGCGGAGCGGCGCGGTCGCTGGCCGCGCGACCTAGACTCCTCTCGAGCTCTTGAGGACGGATATAGCCGCGATGGCCAGTGCGCTGCGCGACGCCTTCGCCTCCGCGGGGCCGGGGATCGAGGAGCGGCGGACCGGGACCGGGCGCGCGTTCCTGGTCGGCGGCCGCGTGATCGGCCAGGTGGACGAGGGCTCCGGGTCTCTTCGCGTGAAGATGTGGCTCGTGGCGGGCGACCGGTCCGCCGTCGAGCGGCGGCCCACGTTCGATCCGAACAGTGGGTGGATGGTCGTGGTGTCGGACGACGACGTCGGGTTCGTCAAGGAGCTCGTTCCCGGTGCGTACCGCGCGGCTTCCAAGGGCGAGCCCACGGCGGCTCCGTCGCCGGAGGCTCCCGGACGAGCGACGAGGGCGGCTCCGTCGCCGCCCTCGTCGGAAAAGCCTTCGCGTGGGGCTGGGACTAGTGGCAGGCCTTCGCGGTCCCGGTCTCCCCGGCGGCCTTGAAGGACTGACCGCACCCGCAGCTCGACACCGCGTTCGGGTTCCGAAGCGCGAAACCCCCGCCCATCAGGGCGTCCACGAAGTCGATCTCCGACCCCTTTACGTACATCGCGCTCATCGGATCGACCACGATGCGGACACCGTCCGTGTCCACCACCGCGTCGCCATCCTCGATCTGCTCGGCGAAGGTCATGCCGTACGAGAAGCCCGAGCATCCGCCCGGCGTAACGTAAACGCGGAGCGCGAGGTCGGGACGACCCTGCTTCTCCACGATCTCCTTGAGCTTGTCCGCGGCCCGCACGGTCATGCTGACGATGGGCTGGTCGCCCGCCGGCTGGGCCTGCGCGGGAACCTGCTGCTCTACTGCCAAGTCGCACCTCCAGGACGCTTCGGAAGTCCATGGTACATCCCGGCGTCTACTGCGCCGATCCCATTCCGCTGCTGCGACACTTGAGGGGTGGGCGAGTTCCACTTCTCTCCGCGGCCCAACCGAGCGAGCGAGATCCGCTGGCGGGAGTGGGGCCCGCAGGCCTTTGAGGAGGCCAAGGCGCAGGACCGGCCCATCCTGCTCGGCATCAGCGCCGTGTGGTGCCACTGGTGCCATGTGATGGACGAGACCTCCTACAGCGACCCCGAGGTCATCCGCCTCATCAACGAGCGGTACGTGCCTGTCCGCGTGGACAACGACCAGCGCCCCGACGTGAACCGCCGCTACAACATGGGCGGCTGGCCGACCACGGCGTTCCTCTCGCCGGACGGCGAGATCCTTCACGGGGGCACGTACGTCCCGCCGCAGCAGATGCGCGAGTACCTGCCACAGGTGGCCGACGTCTGGCGAGACAAGCGGGAAGAGCTCCAGGCGCGCATCCGCGAGGCGCAGGAGAAGAGCGCCGCGCCGGGGGCGGCGAGCGCGCCGGCTACGCCTCTGTCGTGGGAGATCGTGGACGCGGTCGCGTCACTGATCCGTGGCCAGTACGACCCGCAGTACGGCGGCTTCGGACGCGAGCCCAAGTTCCCGCAGCCGAAGCTGCTCCGGTTCCTCATCGACGAGCACCGCCGCCACGGCTATCCCGACGTGGCGGCGATGCTGCACAAGACGCTCGGCGCGATGGCGGGCGGCGGGATGTACGACCAGGTCGAGGGCGGGTTCTTCCGCTACTCGACCACGCGTCAGTGGCAGATCCCGCACTTCGAGAAGATGCTCGAGGACAACGCCGAGCTGCTCGCGGTGTACGCCGAGGCGCATCGTTCCTTCCCGGCCGCGGGATACGACCGGGTCGTGCGCGACGTCATCCGCTGGATGGACGCGGTGCTGTGGCGCGAGGACGTGAAGGCCTTCGCCGGGTCGCAGGACGCGGACGAGCAGTACTACGAGCTCGACGCGGACGCGCGCGCCAAGCACGGCGCTCCCTACGTGGATCCGACGATCTACACCGGCTGGAACGCGCTCGCCGCCTCCGCGTACTTCGCCGCGTATCGCGCGCTCGGCGACACGGCGCTCGACGAACGCGCGCATCAGGCCATGGGCACGCTCGCGACCCGGATGGTCCGCCCGGACGACCAGCCCATCGCGGAGGATGCCGCGCGCAACGCCGTCGGCCACTTCGACCGCGGCAACGGACCGGACATCTTCGACCTGCTCACGGATCACGCGGCGCTGCTCGCCGGGAGCATCGACGCGTACGAGACCGGGCTTCATCCGGGCGCCCTGGGAGGCGCGACCCGCATCGCGGCGCGCATGCGCGAGCGGCTCGAGGACCGCGAGAGCGGCGGCTACTGGGACGCACCCGAACGCGAGGAGCTGGGGCGCGTGACCAAGCGCGAGAAGCCCATCGAGGACGGAGCGGCCGCGGCCGACGCGCTGCTGCGCCTCGCCGCGCTGACGGGCGACAAGACCTGGCGCGACAGCGCGGTCCGCGCGCTCGAGGGTTTCGTGGGCGAGTACAGACAGTGGGGCCAGTTCGCGGCCGCGTACGCCGGCGCCGTCGCGCGCGCGCTCACCGAGCCGCTCACGGTGACCGTAGTGGGTCCACAGGGGGATCCGGCGGCCACGGCCCTGTGGGAGCTCGCGCGCCGCTCGGAGGACCCGGCGCTGTCACTGCACCGGGTGGACCCTGTGCGGGACGCGGAGCGGCTCCGGACGCTCGGCTACCCGGCCGACCGCGTCGCCGCGTACGTGTGCCTGGGGACGGTCTGCTCCGAGCCCATCCCCGCTGCCAGTGGCCTCGAGGCCGCGCTGGCGCGGGCCAGGGAGCGCCTGGAGCGCGCGTAGGGTGTCGGCGGGGGGCTGCGGCCCCCCGCGTACGACTTCGCTGTACATCGCCGTCGTCGCCATGCCGAGTGAGCAAGCTTCGCATGGCTCCTAGGCGCTGTAGAGGAACGGCGGCTTTGCCGCCTAGGCACGCTTTCTGCGCGAGAGCCGGGCGTGGGGACCCTCGAGCAGCGCAACGTAGTGGGCGTCTTCGACGACGGCCGCTCCGCGCGCGCGGCCGTGCGATTCCTCGAGCACGCCGGCTTCGGCCCTGACGTGATCAGCGTGATCAGCGGCAACATCCGCCAGGCCCGCGAGATGAGCGGCTCCCGCTCCATCCCGGGTGCGGCCGTCGGGACCGGCCTCGCCGTGCTGCTGTTCGCCGCACTCCTGGTCGTGGGCCCGCCCGAGATGCGCAGTGATCCCGTGGCCCTGGTGCTCGGCCTCGTGGTCCTGGTGACCGCGGGGGTCGGCATCGGCGCGCTCGCGGGCCGGAGCCGCATCTTCGTCGCCGACCACGCGGAGCGCTACGAGGACGCCGTCGAGGAGGGCGAGACTCTGGTCGCGGTGCACGTGGACGAGGAACAGCACGACCGCGCGCGGCGGCTCCTTCGCGAGGCTGGCGCGGTGAACGTCCGCGAAGAGGAGACGATCGAGCGGGCCTAGCCGCGGCACGGCGGTCCCGCCGCACAGGCACCATGCGACCGTGAGAGCGTGCAGCCCCGCCTGACCGAGCGGCTTCGCGCGCGCGGCTTCCTCCCGCCGGACTACGACGGTGGCAGCCTGGCCAACGTCCCGGCGACCGTGCTGGCCGCGCTCGGGCTAGGATCCGACCGCGACCTGCCGCCGCTGCGCGAGCTCGACCCGTCGCTGACCGACGGGGTCAGGCAGGTCGTGGTCGTGCTGGCCGACGGCCTCGGCGTCGCGCAGCTCGAGCAGCTCTCGGCGCGCGGCGACGTCCCGTTCATCTCGTCCCTGATCGGCCGCGCGCGGGACGGGGATGAGGCGCAGCTCTTCGAGGCGACGTCGGTGTTCCCCAGCACCACGGCCGCGGCCATCACGACGCTGAACACCGGCCGCACGCCGCAGGAGCACGGGAACCTGGCGTACTTCCTCTGGCTCGAGGAGTTCTCGCAGCTGACCCAGATGCTCCGGTGGGGCCGGGCCACCCAGCGGCGCGGGTCGTACTTCGACGACCGGTCCATCGACCCGCGGCGGTTCGCGCTAGTCTCCTCCGTCCACGCGCGGATCCGCGAGCTGGGCGGACGCTCCTACATCGTCGAGCCGGAGCTCTTCCGCAACGAGGCCATGACCCGCATGCACGCGGCGGCGGCCGACTTCGTCGGATACGTCCTGCCGAGCACGATGGGTGTGCGGATCGGGCAGCTCCTCGACCAGCGGCCCTGGGCCGGCGCCCCCGCCTACGTGTACGCGTACTGGGCCGGCATCGACACCATCGCCCACCTCCATGGACCCCGAAGCCCCGAGCACAACGCCGAGGCGAGCCTGTTCGACCGCACCATGGAGCGCGCGTTCGGAGGCCGGCCGCCCCGTGACACGCTGGCGATCCTGACCGCGGACCACGGCCACGCCGAGGTCGATCCGCGGCGCCTGATCGATCTCGAGGGCGACCACGAGCTCCGCGCCCTCCTCCGCGCGCCACCGGCGGGCGAGCCGCGCCTGGGCTTCCTGCACACGGACCGCGCGGACGAGGTGCGCGACCTCCTGGCATCGCGGTGGCCGGGTGCGTTCACCTGCTTCGACAGGGACGAGGCCATCGCCGAGGGGCTTTTCGGCCGCGGCGACGCGACCGTCGCGCGGCGGCGCGTCGGCGAGGTCTGCGCGATGCTCGACGGCGACCGGGCTGCCACGCTGGTGCGTGTGGACGGCCAGGCCGTCCACCACCGCGGCGCCCACGGCGGCATGACGGGCGACGAGATGCGCATCCCGGTCCTCGCATGGCGGTGCTGAGACGCCTGTAGTCTGCCGCCGATGGCCGTGCAGTCCTACCTGCCCGAGGTCGCCGGCGGGATGGTCGTGGGAGGCGTCTTCGACGATGACGCGACCGTCGCGGCCGCTCTCGAGCTCCTGCGCGCGTCGGGCGTGCGGGCTCAGGACATCTCCGTGCTGGCGCGAAGCAACGCGCGCGCGGAGAGGCTCGCCGGCGCCCGAGCCTGGACGCCGTCGCGGAACGCGTCCGGGCCGCCGGTCCTGCGCCGGCTCATGCCGGGTGGCGGTCTCCCGAGAGAGGTCAAGCGCCGCTTCAGCGAGCCGCTGCGGCGCGACAAGCTGGTCGTCCTGGTGGCCGCCGACGGACAGCCGGCCGACACGCTCGCGGCACTGCTGGAGCAGGCCAAGGCCGCGCGCATCCAGCAGTGGTGGCAGTCGCCGGCGGCGCTCTTCGCGCCGCCCGAGCTCGCCGGGCCTTTCTAGAGACGTACGCCGGGGCGCGTGGCCCCGGCGTACCGAGTTCCCTTAGGCGACAGCTAGCGCGCTGCCGAGGTGCTCGAACATCGAGCCTGGTGCCGGGGTGTTGTTCACGAAGATCTGCGGGCCGGCGTAGAAGACCAGTACTAGGACGATGAGGATGAGAAGGATGATGCCGATGATCATCCCGGCGCCGAAGCCGTCCCCGCTCGTTCCCGGACCCGGTGCGTTGACGTTGGTCTGACCCATCGGTCCGTCACTCCTTCGCCCGCCATTTGCGGGCCTTTCTCGACGTGCGGACGCTTGTTACTGCGACCTGCGTGCCAGCGGGCTCGAAGGGGCCCGGGCCTCTCAGTCCTACTCGTCCAACAGCTTGGTCGCTCACCGAATGGCCGAGTGGACCTAGTCTGGGTGCGTGCGCATCGTCCGAGTGACGCCGGAGGGCCGCGGCGCCGACAAGGGCACCTACACCGCGGCCACCGGAGCGCCCTCCTCCATCTTCATCGGCGACGTCGCCACCCAGGCGCCGCACCCGGAGAGCGAGCACCTGACCGTCATCGAGGTCCACTTCCGCGACGGTGCCCGCAACCGGCTCCACCGCCACACGACCGACCAGATCCTGATCATCACCGAGGGTCAGGGGATCCTCGCGACCACGGACGGGGAGCGCGAGGTGACGGCGGGGGACGTCGCATTCATCCCCGCTGGCGAGCACCACTGGCACGGCGCGAAGCCGGGATGCGACATGACCCATTGGTCCATAACGGCCCGCGCCAAGACCACTGTCGTGTGATCAGCGCGAAGCCCCGGGCCCCCGACGAGAGCGGTGTGTCGTGCCCTAATAGACGACCAAGGCGGTAGGACGAGTAGGAATGGGGCCCGAAGGGCCGAAAAGGGCGTCACATTCCGCGGCCCAGCGGTGCTCAATGGGACGATGGCCGTGATCGTGGAGGTCTCCGCCGGCTCACGGACGCTGCCCCAGCTGCCCGACGCGTTCGAGCGCCTGTTCACGGCCGAGTACGCCCGCCTCGTGCGGATCGCCGCGCGCGTGCTCGGCGACCAGGCGGAGGCCGAGGACGTCGCGCAGGAGGCCTTCCTCTCCTTCTACCGGTCGCACCCGGCCGACGCGCCGTACGCCCCAGCCTGGCTCCACGCCGCGGCGGCACATTCGGCGCTCAACGCGCTGCGCGGGCGCAAGCGACGCGCCGCGCGCGAGGCGGCGGACGCCGCGGAGCGCGGGTCGGCCGCGACCCTGGATCCGGAGCAAGAGGTCGTCGCGGCAGAGGAGCGGGCGCTGGTGCGCGAGGCGCTCGGCCGGATCCCGGCGCGGAGCGCCGCGCTGCTGGCGCTGCGCTACAGCGGCCTCTCGTACGCGGAGGTCGCGGCTGCAGCGGACGTGCAGGCCGATCAGGTGGGAACGCGGCTCCGGCGCGCGGAGGAAGCATTGCGTAGAGAGGTGATGCGTCATGGTCGGTAGGGAACGGGATCTCGAGAAGCTGCTCGCCGCCGAGGAGCCGCGGGTGGACACCGCGTCCGGTCTGCAGCGCTTCCGCGAGGTAGTGGCGCAACGGGGAGTAGCGCCGTACCGCGCTCCGCAGCGCCGCTGGCTGCTTCAGGGAACGGCCGCCGCCGCGACGGTCGCGGTCCTGTTCACCGGGCTGACCCTCACCGGGCTCGCCGAGTCGTTCTTCACGATCTTCCAGCCCAAGCAGGTCGCGCCCGTGGTCATCGGGAGCGGCGACCTCTCGAGCCTGCCTGAGCTGTCCGACTACGGGACCATCGAGGTCATCACGGAGCCCGATCGCCGGCATGTCGCGACCCTCGATGAGGCGCGGGCCGCGACGGGCATCACGCCTCTGCGAGCGGTGCTCGTGCCGGCCACCGTGACCGGCGACCCGGTCATCTACACGGTCTCGCGCGGCGAGGGCACCTTCGAGTTCGACGAGGCCAAGCTCGCGGCTTCCGCGGAGCGCGTGTCGCAGACTCCGCCGCCGATGCCGGCGGCCATCGCCGCGAGCACGCTTCACGTGAGCGGCGGGCCCGCGGTCGTGCAGATCTATGGCGGATCCGCCGACGCGCGCCAGATGGACCCCAAGACCGGTGCCGGGATCCCGACGCTGCTCATCGCCCAGTCGCGGGCACCCGTCATCCGCTCGGACGGCGCCACCATCGAAGAGCTGCGGTCCTTCCTCCTTGCGCAGCCGGGGCTCTCGCCGCGGCTTGCATCGCAGATCCGGGCCATCGGCGACCCCTCCGCGACCCTGCTGGTCCCGATCCCGCTGGACTTCGCGACCGGGAAGGAAGTGACCGTGCGGGGCTCGCGCGGCGTGGTCGTCGGTGACTCGACCGGCATCGGCGGCGCCGTGGTCTGGGTCGCGGACGGGATCGTGCACACGGTCACGGGGTCGCTCAGCGAGAACGAGCTGCTCCAGGTGGCGAACTCGCTGCGTTGACCGACGCCGCGATAGAGACCCACGAGCTCAGCAAGCGATACGGCGCGCTCACCGCGCTGGCCGGACTCTCCATGTCCATCCCGCGCGGCAGCGTCTTCGGCTTCCTCGGCCCGAACGGAGCCGGCAAGACGACCGCGGTGAAGCTGCTGCTCGGTCTTGCGCGACCGACCGGTGGCGACGCACGGGTGCTGGGCGCGCCGATCTCGGACGGGGAGGCGCATCGCCGCGCGCGGGCGCGCATCGGCTACCTGCCCGAGCTCTTCCGCTACCAGGGCTGGCTGAGCGCCCGCGAGGTGCTCGCGGTGCACGCCGAGCTCATCGGCCTCGAGCGGAACGGCTGGGGCGCGGAGACCTCCCGCGTGCTCGCGCTCGCCGGACTGGCCGAGCGCGCGGACGACCGGGTCGCGACGTTCTCCAAGGGCATGCAGCAGCGCCTCGGCCTCGCGACCGCGCTGCTCGGCCGGCCCGAGCTGGTGGTCCTCGACGAGCCCACCAGCGCTCTCGATCCCGTGGGCCGTCACGACGTGCGCGACCTGATCCGCGGCCTGCGTGGCGAGGGGATGACCGTGTTCCTCAACTCGCATCTGCTCTCCGAGGTCGAACAGGTGTGCGACCGCGTAGCGATCGTCGATCGGGGCAGGGTCGTCGCGGCAGGCACGTTCTCGGAGCTGCTCGCCGGCGACACGGTGCGGATCCGGGTCACCGGAGCGGCCGCAGACGGACTGTCCGAGTTCGGGACGGCCGATGTCGAGGGCGAGTGGCTGACGGTCCGGGGGATCGCCGCCGAGCGGATCCCGGACCTCGTCGCGCACCTCGTGGCGTCCGGCGGGCGCGTGCACGCGGTCCAGCCGTCGAGTGAGTCCCTCGAGGACCGCTTCCTGTCGCTGCTGTCAGAGCGATGAGGAACACGCTCGTCATTGCGCGCCTGGTGACCAGCGAGGTCAGTCGCCGGCGGCTCGTACTGGCGCTCCTGGCCCTCACGGTGCTCGCGGTGCTGCTGACGGCCTGGGGCTTCAGCCGCATCCCCACGCTCTCGACCGACGAAGGCCCGCTGCCGGAGCCGATGGTGAAGCTGATCGCCTCGCAGTTCCTGATCCTCGTGATGTTCATGTTCAGCAACGTGCTCGCGCTCTCGGCGGTCTTCGTCGCCTCCCCGGCCATCTCAGGAGAGGTGGAGTCGGGTGTCGCGCTGGCGATGCTCTCCAGGCCCATCGCGCGCTGGGAGTACGTGCTCGGCAAGTGGGTCGGCCTCGCCGTGCTCGTCGCGTCGTACGCGTGCCTCGCCGCGGCCGTGGAGCTGGCGGCGGTCAACGCGGTCGTGGATTACCTGCCGCCGCGACCGCTGGAGTTCCTCGGATTCCTCATCGCCGAGGGCCTGGTGCTGCTCACGTTCGGCCTGCTCCTCAGCACCCACTTCTCCGGGATGGTCGGGGGCGTCGTCGCGCTGGTGCTCTTCGGGATGGCGTGGCTCGGCGGGATCGTGGGCGGGCTGGGCTCGACGTTCGACAACGAGGTGCTGGAACGGGTGGGGACCGTCACAAAGCTGATCCTGCCGACGGATGGGCTCTGGCGCGGCGCCGTGTACGCGCTCGAGCCTGCGGCGGTGCTCGCGGGCGCACTGCCGCGCGGCCCGGCCTCGGCCGCGAATCCGTTCTACGCCGCGACGGCACCGGTCCCTGCGTACCTCGTCTGGTGCGCGCTCTGGCTCGTCGGAGTGCTCGCGCTCGCGGCCTGGAGCTTCTCCCGCAGGGAGCTCTAGCCCAGCGACGCTCCGGCGATCCTCTCCAGCCGTGCGATGCGCGCCTCCATCGGCGGGTGGGTGGCGAACAGCGAGGCGAAGCCGCCCGGGATGAGCGGCTGGACGATGAAGAGGTGCGCCACGCTCGGGTTGACCTTGAGCGGGACGCGCTTCGAGTAGGCGTCGAGCTTCCGCAGCGCCGACGCCAGCGCCAGCGGGTCGCTGGAGAGCGCCGCACCCGTGTCGTCAGCTCCGTACTCGCGGGAGCGGCTGATCGCGAGCTGCACCAGCATCGCCGCGATCGGCAGCACGATGATCCCGATCAGCAGACCGATGGGGTTCGTGTTCCGGTCCCGGTGCCCGCCGAAGATGAGAGACCACTGCGCCATCTGCGCCAGGAACGCGATCGCGCCGGCGATCGACGCGACGACCGCCATGACCAGCGTGTCGCGGTTGCTGACGTGGCCGAGC
>JBOGTE010000064.1:0-10772 GCA_050692015.1 Candidatus Limnocylindria bacterium | reverse complement strand
AAGCTTGCCCGCGGCCCGGACGGCCGCCCCGCGCGCCGCGGCACCTCCTCCCGCCGCCCCGCGCACGGCGGCTTCGCGAGCCCCCCGAGCGTCTTAGCCCGCCGCGAAACTCCTCTTCGCAGGTCAAGCAGTGCGCGTGAGCGCATTAAATGGCCCATCTACTACACTGTTCTTCCCATCCGTCCCCGAAGCGGTGCGCGCCCGCTCCGTAACGGGGAGGATGGCCTTGAAAGGGAGTCGATGCCGAAGATCAAGAGCCACAGCGGCGCCAAGAAGCGGTTCGAGGTGACCGGGCGGGGGAAGCTCCGCCGCGCGAAGGCATACAAGGGACACCTCAACCAGCACAAGTCGCCGTCCCGCAAGCGCCGTCACCAGGGCAAGGCCCTAGTGGCCAAGGGCGACCTGGCGCTGGTGCGGAAGCTCCTCCCGAACCATTGAATAGGGGCTCGGCCGCGCCGGCTAAGCCGGACGCGGCCGGACGAAAGGAACACCTATGGCCCGCGTGAAACGGGGCGTCACCGCCCACAAGAAGCACAAGAAGATCCTGAAGGCGGCCGAGGGCCGCCGCGGCGCGAAGCACAAGCTCGTCCGGCCCGCCAAGGAGGCGGCGCTGCACGCGCTGACCTACGCGCTGCGCGACCGGCGCGCTCGCAAGGCACAGTTCCGGTCGCTGTGGATCACCCGCATCAACGCGGCGTCGCGCCAGGCGGGCCTCTCGTACGGGCGCCTCATGTCGGCCATGCGCACCGCGGGTGTGCAGCTCGACCGCAAGGTCCTCGCCGACATGGCCGTACGGGATCCCAAGGTCTTCCGCCAGTACGTCGAGACGCTGAAGGACGGACGCTTTACCAAGCAGGCCGAGCGCTCCTAAGGAGCGCGCATCCCCGGTGATGTCGGCCCGCCTTTCGTGAGAGCGAAGGGCGGGCTCTTTCGTTGGAGGCGCACAGCACCATGAGTCCGGACGACCTGGCGAGGATCGCGGACCGGGCGGAGGCGGAGATCGCCTCGGCGGCGGACGAGGCCGCGCTCGACGCGCTGCGGGTGCGCTACCTGGGCCGGCGGGATGGCGAGGTCACCGCCGCGCTTCGGGAGCTTCCGAAGCTCCTGGCCGCGGAGCGGCCCGCCTACGGCGCCGCGGCGAACGCGGCGCGTGAGCGCGTCGAGGCGGCTCTGGCCGCGCGCGGCGAGCTGCTCCGCGGCGCCGCCCTCCGGCTCGACCTCACCGGCCCCGCCGACGACCTGACGCTGCCCCCGCGCCGCGTGCGCGTCGGGCGCTACCACCCCATCACGACAACGCTGCGCGAGATCACCCGCATCTTCGCCGGCATGGGCTTCGAGTCGGTCGAGGGACCGGAGGTGGAGTGGGACTACTACAACTTCGAGGCGCTCAACATCCCGCCGGACCATCCGGCGCGGGACAAGTTCAACACGCTGTGGATCGCCGAAGAGGCCCAGGCGGCGATGTCCCTCGCCGCGAGCGGCGGCGGGCGGCCCCTCGCCGGCGGCCACTCCTCGCAGCCGATGCTGCTCCGGACCCACACCTCGCCCATGCAGATCCGCGTGATGGAGCAGCGCCGGCCGCCGGTCCGCGTCCTCGTGCCCGGCCGCTGCTACCGCTTCGAGGCCACGGACCAGACCCACGAGACGGTCTTCTTCCAGACCGAGGGCCTGGCCATCGACGAGCAGCTCTCCTTCGCCGACCTCAAGGGCGTCCTGTACTCCGCGGCGCGGCAGCTCTTCGGCAGCGAGCGGCGCGTGCGGTTCCGGCCGGACTACTTCCCGTTCACGGAGCCCTCGGCGGAGATGGCCTTCGACTGCTTCGTCTGCCGTGGCAGCGGCCGCACCGACGCGGGCGCCTGCCGCACCTGCGGCGCGAGCGGCTGGATCGAGTGGCTGGGCTGCGGCATGGTCCATCCCGAGGCGCTGCGGCGCGTGGGCTACGACCCCTCGCGCTACCAGGGCTTCGCGTTCGGCGGCGGCGTCGAGCGCATCGCCATGCTCCTCACCGGCACGCCCGACATCCGCCTCTTCCACCAGAACGACCTGCGCTACCTGGAGAGCGTCTAAGTGCCGTCCATCCGCGTGCCGGTCTCGTGGCTGCGGGATCACGTAGACGTCACGGTCGGCGTGGACGAGCTGGCCGAGCGACTTCACATGGCCGGCATGGAGGTCGAGCGCGTCGAGCGCGCCGGAGGCCGAGGCGGCGCGGGCTGGGACAAGGTCTGGGTCGGCGTCGTCGAGGCGCTGGCCAAGCATCCCAACGCCGACAAGCTGCAGCTCGCAACGGTCTTCTACGGGGAGGGGCGCAGCAAGACGGTCGTGACCGGCGCGACCAACCTCACGGAGGGTGCGGTCGTCGCCTACGCCGAGACCGGCGCGACCCTGCGGGACCCGCACGGTACCGGCACGCTCACCCTCGAGCCGAAGAAGGTGCGCGGGATCCTGAGCGAGGGCATGGTGCTCTCGGAGCGCGAGCTCGGGATCGGCGAAGACCACGAGGGCATCAAGCTGCTCGATCCGTCGCTCCCCGTCGGCGCGCGCCTCGCCGACGTCCTGGGCGAGACGGTCATCCAGTTCGAGCTGCCGCCCAGCCGCCCCGACGCGCTGTCGATCGCCGGGATCGCGCGCGAGGCCGCCGCCCTCTTCGCCTCGCCTCTACGTACTCCCGCGCTCGCGCCGCTCACCTGGAAGCTGGACGGGGCGCTGCTGACCGTACGCATTGAGGACGAGCAGGCCTGCCCGCGCTTCGCGGCCGCCTACCTGACCGGCGTGAGGATGAGGCCTTCTCCGGCCTGGATGCAGGCGCGGCTCGCGGCCGCGGGGATGCGCCCCATCAGCAACGTGGTGGACATCACCAACTACGTGATGCTGGAGCTCGGCCAGCCGCTCCACGCCTACGACGCGGAGAGGCTCGCCGGCCGGGCCCTGGTCGCGCGCCTGGCCGGGCCGGGGGAGTCGCTCCGGACGCTCGACGGCATCGACCGCATGCTGCGGCCGTCGGACCTGGTGATCGCCGACGAGGAGCGCGCCCTGGGCCTCGCCGGGGTCATGGGCGGCGAGGACTCCGAGATCCGCGAGACCACGAGCGCCATCGCCCTCGAGTGCGCGTCGTTCGAGCCGCTGCGGATCCGGCGCACCTCCGCCGCGCACCGGCTGCAGGGGTCGAGCGGCAGCGCCGCCGCGCGCCGCTTCGGCCTGGACCTCAGCCCGGAGCTTGTGCCCGTGGCGCTGGCCCGCGCCTGCGCCCTGCTCAAGGAGCATGCGGGCGCGGAGGTCGTGGGCGCGATCGACGTGTACCCGCGGCCGCGGCCCGCCTCGAACGTCCGCCTCCGGTTCAGCGACATCGAGCGCGTGCTGGGTGCCGAGATCCCACGCGACGAGGCGGTCGATGCGCTCCGCCGTCTCGGCTTCACCTACGCCGAGCACGGCGACCAGCTGGTGGTGTCCCCGCCCGGGGTCCGCACGGACATCGGCATCCCGGAGGACGTCGTCGAGGAGATCGCGCGGATCGTCGGCTACGACCGTGTCCCCGTGCGCATGCCCACCGGTGTCCTACCCATCCACGAGCGCCATCCCCGGGAGGAGCTGCGCGAGCGGGCCCGCGACGCTCTCGTGGGGTTCGGCCTGCAGGAGACCATCTCGTACCCGCTGATCGATCTGGCATGGCTCGCGCGCCTGACGGCGGACGGCACGGCGCTCGCGCCGGAGCCGCTGCGTGTGGCCAACCCCACCACCGCTCAGCAGGGCGTGCTGCGCCCGACGCTGCGCGCGAGCCTCCTCGACACAGCCGGGCGGAACATGCGCCACCGCCGCGGACTCGCCATCTTCGAGATCGCGCCGGCGTACCTGCGGCGCGACGGCGATCTCCCCGAGGAGCGCTGGACCATCGGGATCCTGCTCGCGGGCCAGGCGGAGCCGGTGCGTGAGGGCGAGACGTGGCTGGCGCGCGAGCGGGACTGGGACTGGCACGACGTCCTCGGGATCGCGCGCGGCCTCGCCGACGCCCTCCGGCTCGGGAGCTTCGACGACCAGACGCGCCGCGCCGCGCCGGGCCTGCATCCGCAGCGGTCCTTCGCGCTCCAGCACGGGGGCCGGACCGCGCTGGTCATCGGCCAGCTCGACCCGCGCGTCGGCGCGATGTGGGACCTGCCGCACGCGGCCTACGTGGCGGAGATCGACCTCGAGTCTCTTCTCGACGTGGTGCGGCCGGCGAGCGCGGCCATACCCCCTCGCTACCCCGCGGCCTGGCGGGACCTGGCCTTCGTGGTCGCCGAGGCGGTCACCTGGGGCGAGGTGCGGGCGGAGATGGAAGGCTCCGCCGCAAAGCTCGGACTCGAGAGCATCGCGCTGCGCGACGTGTACCGCGGCCCGCAGGCCGGCGAGGGGAAGAAGTCCTTCGCCGTGCGCCTGGCGTTCCGTTCGGCCACGGCGACGCTCGCCGAGGCGGACGTGGACCGCGCGGTCGGCCGCATCGAAGGCCGCCTCCGCCACCGTTTCGGGGCGACAATGCGGGAATGAGGGGGGCATCTCGCACCTGAGCCGACGAAGGGATCTTGCCGTTCTCGGGACGGTGATCCTCACCCTTGTCGGCTGCGCGCCGCAGCCCGACGACCGTCGAGGATCGACTACACCCCCGGCGTCGAACGGAGCGAGCGCGGCGACGCCGCCGGCGACAGCCACTCCGGCCTGGCAGCGCGGCGAGGGCGGAGATCTCAAGATCCTCTACTGGCAGGCCCCCACGACCCTGAACCCGCATCAGGCGACCAGCACCAGCGACATAGACGCGTCGCGACTCGTGCTCGAGCCCCTCGCGGCGCTCGACCCGGATGGCACCCCCGTTGCTCAGCTCGCCGCGGGGATCCCAACACAGCAGAATGGAGGCGTCTCCGCCGACCTGACCACCGTCACCTGGAGGCTCAAGCAGGGCGTGCTGTGGTCGGACGGCTCACCCTTCAGCTCGGTCGATGTCGTGCTCACGTACAAGTACATGTGCGACCCGAGCTCCGGGACAACGTCCTTCGGCGCTTGCCACAACGTCACCTCGGTGACGGCTCCAGACCCCAACACCGTCGTCGTTCAGTACAGCGCCCCCCAGACCTTCCCCTACCAATGGGGCGTCGGTCGCGACACTCCGATCCTTCAATGGAGGCAGTACAAGGACTGTGTCGGCGAGGCGGCGAAGTCCTGCGACGCCGACCAGGACCCGGTCGGCACGGGCCCCTACAAGATCCGGGAGTTCAAGGTCGGCGATGTCGTCCTCTACGACGCGAACGAGAACTTCCGCGATCCGGACAAACCCTTCTTCAAGAGTGTGAGCTTCATGGGCGGTGGCGACCCGATGAGCGCGGCGCTCGCCGTGTTCCAGACGGGCGACGTCGACTATGCCTGGAACCTGCGGGTGGAACCATCCGTCCTCGAGGAGATGGCGAGCGGCAGCGACAAGGCCGCGCTCGTGGTCGAGTACGGGGCGAGCGTCGAGCGTCTCCTCCTGAATCGCGCCGACCCTGACCCGGCACTCGGCGACCGACGGTCGGAGCCCGAGACGCAGCATCCCTTCTTCCGCGACAAGGCGGTCCGGCGGGCGCTCTCGATGGCCACGGACCGCGAGGCTGTTGCCGAGCTGTACGGCTTGGCCGCGTTGCCAACGTGCAACGTCCTCACGGCCCCTGAGCGGATGCGGTCGTTGAGCACGGCGAGCCTGGACCTCTGCACATTCGACCTTCAGGCAGCCGAGCGGGAGCTGGACCGGGCCGGATGGGTCAAGGGCGCCGATGGCGTTCGATCGAAGAACGGAGTTCGCCTCGAGATCCTCTATCAGACGGCTGAGAGCGCACCGCATCTTAGGACGCAGGAGATCATGAAGGCGAACTGGGAGAAGGTCGGCTTCAGGGTGACTCTGAGGTCGGAGCCCGGTGCGACCTTCTTAACGAACGCTTCGCCGGGCGGCGCGCCCAAGTTCTACGCGGACGTCCAGCAGCTAGCCAAAGGACCGGGCGCGCCCGACGCGGTCAGCTACCTCGAGAGCTGGACCTGCGCAGAGGTGAACGGGAGCGCGAAGGACTGGAACGGGAAGGGATGGGAGCGGTACTGCGATCCGGGGTACGACAGGATCATCGATCAGCTCCGCCGCGAGATGGACGTGGCCAGGCGGGACGCGCTGGCGATCCGGGCCAACGACCACCTGGTCGAGGACGTCGTTGTGATCCCGCTCGTGCGGACGAGCAGTGCGATCGCGGGCGTGTCCAAGGATCTGAAGGGCGTCATGCCTTCCGGCTGGGACTCGGAGATGTGGAACATCGCGGACTGGTACAGGTAGCCGCAAGCGCTGAACAGACACGACGCGGGCCGCCCGGTGCGCGTCTCACCTATGGCCGCTCGGGAGTCATCCGTACTGATACCCGAGGGGAGGCCGCCCGGTTCAGCGGCTCGGTCTCGGCTGTCCGTTGCGGCAAGCGCAGGCCCGCTGTAGCGTGCGCAGCGCACTGCCGCAGGGGTGAGAGGGACTGCCTCCCGCCCCGGTGCGCGGGCGCGCGAGCGCGGAAGGAACAAGGAGGAGTAGGCAGATGGGAGTACCTGTGATCTGGCGACGAGCGGCCGCTGTCGGCCTGACTACGATGCTGGCCCTCGCAGCGTGCACAAGCCCGGTTGGCCCCGCCGCCAGCCCCACACCACCCCCAGCGGGCGGGACCGAAGCCCCCGCGACGGGACGAGGCGAGGGCGACACCGTGCGGCTGCTGTACTGGCAGGCGGTGACGATCCTCAACCCGCACCTCTCGCAGGGGACCAAGGACTTCCACGGCGCCAGCGTCGTGCTCGAGCCGCTGGCCTGGATCGGCACCGACGGCGGCCTGATCCCGGCGCTCGCGGCCGAGGTGCCGACCATCGAGAACGGCGGCATCGCCGCGGACTACACCAGCATCACCTGGAAGCTCAAGGAAGGCGTGAAGTGGTCTGACGGTACCGACTTCACCTCCGACGACGTCGTCTTCACCTACGAGTACATCAGCGACGACGCCACCGGCGCGACCACGGCGCAGACGGTGGTCGGGGTCGAGAGCGTCGAAGCGGTGGACCCGCTCACCGTTCGCGTCAACTTCGAAGGACCGAACGCGAACCCCTACCAGATCTTCGTGAGCCAGCTGGGCCTGATCATCCAGCGTGCGCAGTTCGGCGACTTCATGGGTGCTAAGGCCGGCGACGCGCCGGGCAACCAGGGACCGATCGGCACGGGTCCCTACAAGGTCGCCGACTTCCGACCCGGCGACGTGGTGGTCTACGAGATCAACGAGAACTACCGCGATCCGAACAAGCCTTTCTTCAAGGAGGTCGAGCTGAAGGGCGGCGGCGACGCGCCGAGCGCGTCCCGCGCCGTCTGCCAGACCGGCGAGTTCGACTACGGCTGGAACATCCAGGTCGAGTGGTCGGCCCTCCAGCCGATCGTCGAGGGCTCGGGCACGCAGTGCGACATCGTCGTCGCGGTGAGCCCGAACGTGGAGCGCATCCTCCTCAACCAGACCAACCCGAGCTCGTCACTGAGCGAGGAGCAGCGCTCCGAGCCCGGCAACCCGCATCCGTTCCTCTCGGACCTCAAGGTCCGCGAGGCGCTCGCCATGGCCATCGACCGGGAGGCCCTTGACGGCCTCTACGGCGAGGCAGGCGAGCCGACCTGCAACATCCTTCCGAAGCTGGCCTGGGTCGGCCAGGAGCCGTTCACCGGCGGCGCCGACTCCATGCCTATCTGCGCGAACGACATCGCCGCGGCCAACGCGCAGCTCGATGCTGCGGGCTGGACCCGAGGCGGTGACGGGATCCGTCAGAAGGACGGCGTGCGCATGTCCATCACCTACTCGACCAGCATCAACTCGCTCCGCCAGAAGGAGCAGGCGATCGTGAAGGAGAACTGGGAGGCGCTGGGCCTCGAGGTCGAGCTCATCGCCGTCGATGCCAGTGTCTTCTTCGGCGTCGAAGGTCCGGACACCATCGGCCGCTTCTACTGGGACACGATGATGTACACCAACGGCGCGGAGTCGGCCGATCCCACCAACTATCTCTCCGGTTGGGAGTGCGACCAGATCCGTACACGCGCGGACAACTGGAGCGGCAACAACCAGGAGCGTTACTGCAGCGAGGAGTACGACGCCCTTCTCGACCAGCTCAGGACCGAGCTGGACGCGGAGAAGCGGGCAGACCTCATCGTGCAGCTCAACGACCACCTGGCAGAGAACGTCGTCAACATCCCGCTCGTCGCCCGGACGTCGCCGACCTCCGTCGCGGCGAAGGACATCAACGGCTACGAGCCGAACCCGTTCGACTCTGAGCTTCTGAACATCGGCGACTGGACCCGCGACTAGCCAAAAGCGCACTGCATACAGGCCGAGACGGTCTCGGCGGGGGCACTGGCCCCCGCCGAGGCCTCTCGACGGATCGAACCGGCCGGCATGCGGCGCCGTAGGTGGGAGATGGATGATCCGACCGAGAAGCCATGGGTAAGTACTTTCTTCGCCGGTCGCTGATCGCGATCCCCACTCTACTGGTGATCAGCGTGATCATCTTCGCGATCCTAGCCCTCGCCCCGGGGGACCCTCTCTCGCAGTTCGCTCTGAACCCCGCTATCCCGCCTGAGGTACGCGAGAACATCCGTCGCACGCTGGGCCTGGACCAGCCATGGCCGATCCGCTACGTGAAGTGGCTCGCCGCAGCGGCGCAGGGAGACTTCGGGTACTCCTTCGCGAGCCGCGTACCCGTGATGGACCTGATCGCGCAACGGCTGCCGAACACCCTCGCGGTCCTCGGCGTCGCGTACGTCATCTCGATCCTTCTCGCCATCCCGATCGGCGTGCTCTCCGCGGTCAAGCGCTATTCGATCTTCGACCACTCCGCAACGACGTTCGCGTTCATCGGATTCTCGATCCCCACGTTCTTCACCGGCATCCTCTTGATCCTCATCTTCAGCATCAAGCTGCGGTGGCTGCCGTTCATCTACGACTCGCGTCTCGAGGTCTCGCTCCTTGACGCCGGCTCGATCGTCGCGCAGCTGCGGCAGTCGATCATGCCGATCGCGGTGCTGGCACTCTTCCAGACGGCGACGCTGGCGCGCTTCGTTCGCTCCGAGATGATCGAGAACCTGCCGCTCGACTACGTGCGGACGGCGCGGGCGAAGGGTATCGGCGAGCAGGTCGTCGTCGTCCGGCACGTACTGCGCAACAGTCTCATCCCGGTCGTGACGCTGGTGGCGCTGGGCATCCCGACGATCTTCGCGGGCGCCGTCATCACCGAGCAGATCTTCCGGATCCCGGGGCTGGGGGACCTTCTCATCCGCAGCATCAACGCCAGCGACACGCCGGTGGTCATGGGCGCGACCTTCGTCTTCGCGGTGCTCATCGTGTTCTTCAATCTCATCGCGGACCTCCTCTACGGCGTGCTCGACCCGCGGATCAAGTACACGTAGATGGCCAGAACACAGACGGCCACGGCTGCGGCTGGCGCCCGAGATCTTGCCGGGGTGACGCAGCGGCCGGCGCGCTCGCTCTGGCGTGACGCCTGGTTCCAGTTCAGGCGGCACCGCCTGGCCATGGGCGGCCTCTTCGTGCTCACGTTCTTCGTGCTCGCGACCCTGATCGGTCCGTTCCTGTGGACGGCGGACTACGAGAAGCTCGACTTCGCCAAGGCCTTCGTCAGCCCCGGCCGCGAGCATCCCTTCGGCACGGACGACCTCGGGCGGGACATCTTCGCGCGCGCGCTCTATGGCGGCCGCGTCTCCATCGCGGTGGGAGTGGTGGCCGTGCTGATCGCGGTGACGCTCGGGACGCTCGTGGGGGCCGTCTCCGGCTACTTCGGCGGCCAGATAGACATGGCGCTGATGCGGCTGACGGACATCTTCCTCTCGCTGCCCATCCTGCCGCTGCTGCTCCTCACCATCTACCTCTTCCGCGACTCGCTGCGGCAGGCGTTCGGCCCGGAGCTGGGGATCTTCCTCCTGATGGTCGGCGTGATCGGCGTGCTCACCTGGATGCCCACGGCCCGGCTGGTCCGGGCGAGCTTCCTGTCGCTGAAGCAGAAGGAGTTCGTCGAGGCCGCCCGCTGCGTCGGCGCGCGCGACCGTCGGATCATTACCGTCCACATCCTCCCGAACGTGATGAGCCCGGTGCTGGTCGCGGCCACGGTCGGCGTCGGAGCGGCGATCATCACCGAGTCGGCGCTCAGCTTCCTCGGTCTGGGCTTCCCGCCCGACTTCCCGACCTGGGGACGGCTCCTGTTCGACGCTCAGAACTTCATCGACATAGCGCCATACTGGGCGCTCTTCCCGGGGATGCTCATCTTCCTGACCGTCCTCTCCATCAACTACATGGGTGACGGGCTCCGCGACGCCCTCGATCCGCGCCGTACCGGCCACTAGCCCCGTCACGCTTCCGAGACCGCTTCCACGCGGCTTCTACACGCGCCCGACCCTGGTCGTCGCGCGCGACCTGCTGGGCAAGCTGCTGGTGCTCGAGGAGGGCGGGCGCCGCCGCGTCGCCCGCATCGTCGAGGTGGAGGCGTACCTCGGGACCGACGACCCGGCCTCGCACGCTTTCCGCGGCGAGACGCTACGCACCGCGCCGATGTTCGGGAGGCCCGGCCACGCCTACGTCTACGTCTCGTACGGGCAGCACCACTGCATGAACGTCGTGGCCAAGTCGCCCCTCCGTCCGGCCGGCGCGGTCCTGGTCCGCGGCGCCGAGCCGCTGGAGGGCCTGCCCGACGGAGCGCGGGCCCTCGCCGGCCCCGGGAAC
>JBOGTE010000063.1:0-11096 GCA_050692015.1 Candidatus Limnocylindria bacterium | reverse complement strand
GTGTTCGGCGCCGGCGTACAGGCGCGCTCGCAGATCCTGGCCCTCGCCGCGGCGCTGGGCACGCTCCGGGAGATCCGGGTGGTGGGGCGGAGCGACGGCGGCGCGCAGGGGCTGATCGACTGGGCCCGGGACCAGCCTGACCTCGCGAGGGTCAGCGTCCGGGGCGGCTCCGGTGACCGCGAGCGCTGGGTCCGCGAGGCGGTCGGCGACGCCGACGTCGTGGTCACCGCGACCAGCAGCGCCGAGCCGGTCTTCCCGGGGGCCGCGCTCGCTGACGGGGTCCACATCACCGCTGTCGGGTCCTTCCAGCCGACGGCGCGGGAGCTGGACGAGGATGCGCTCCGCGGCGCGCGCGTCTTCGTGGACCAGCGGGCGGCCGCGCTGGCGGAAGCGGGCGAGCTCCAGGGTCTGCAAGACCGGGATGTCGTCGAGATCGGCGAGGTGTTCGCCGGGCGGGAGCGCGGCCGCACGTCGGCGTCCGAGCGGACCGTCTTCAAGAGCGTGGGCAACGCGGTGCAGGACCTCGTGGTCGCCGCGCGCGCGTACGAGCGCGCGCTCGAGCTCGGCGTCGGAGAGGAGCTCTCATGGCCGTGAAACGCGTTCCGGCGAAGACCCGAAAGGCTCCCCGCTCGGCGGTCAAGGCGGAGCGGGTGGCCTGGGACGAGGCCTCGAAGCGGCGCGCGCGCACGGTCCTGGCGCGCCTGACCAAGGCGTACCCCGACTGGGGACCGACCCTCGAGTTCACGACACCGCTCGATCTACTGGTCGCGACGATCCTGGCTGCCGGGGTGCGCGACGACCGCATCAATGAGCTCACCCGGGACCTCTTCAAGAAGTACCGGACGCCGCAGGACTGGCTGCGTGTCCCGCAGGCTCGCCTAGAGCGCGAGATCAAGCCCAGCGGCTTCTTCCGCATGAAGGCGAAGGCCATCAAGGCGGCGTGCCAGGGGCTCATCGAGCGGTTCGGCGGCGATGTACCCCGCGACCTCGACTCTCTGACCCAACTGAGCGGCGTCGGTCGCAAGACGGCATCGATCGTCGTCGGCGCGGCCTTCGGAGTCCCCTCGATCGCCGTCGACCGCCATGTCGAGCGTGTCGCCCAGCGGCTTCGTTTCGGCCGGACCGGTCCCGACGGCATCGAGAAGGGACTTGCAGATCTCTATCAGAAGAAGGACTGGTACCGCGTTACGTGGACCTTCGTGCTCCACGGACGCCGCACCTGCACGCCAACGCCGGCGTGCCCCCGCTGCCCCGTTATCGAGCTCTGCCCCTACCCGCGGAAGACGCGGGCCTAGCGGTACGGGCCCCGAGCCAGCCGAAGAGCGCGGCCACCGCGATGCGGGCGCCGTCGGCCAGGATGATCAGCGCGACGTCGCCCAGGACGTCGCCCGACGGCGGCCCGAAGCTCTCCTGGATGGCCTCTGCCAGGACCCAGAAAACGCCCACCATGCCGCCCTGGAGGGCCCCGAAAGAGCCCGCCAGGCGGCCCGCGGTGGCCCCGCCGGCGGCCAGGCCCAGGGCCGTGGCCACGGACAGAAGGGGGTCGGACGAGAGGCCGAGGGCGAGGTACGAGACCAGGACCGTCGCCATCACGGCGACCAGGCCGCCGATCAGCACGGCGCGCCAGCGGACCTCCGGCGCCTGCCGTCGCATGCTCCCGATGATGACGCAGCGGCCCTAAAAAGTTCCGATCCGCTCAGGCCTAGAGCGGATCGGCGGGATCGCGAAAGGTGCCGGTCAGTACGCGGTGATGTTCCCTGTTGAGGGACCTACTTCTTCTTCTTCGAGGACTTCTTGGTCGACTTCTTCGCTGCCTTCTTCTTCGCCGGCATGGAGATCACCTCCTCCTGGCCACTAATGCGCGTATATGGAGACACACATACGAGCGAAATGTCAACGGTCGCCGCGTCGCGACGTGACGCGAAGGGACCGACGGCCGCCGAGCGGTCCCACGTCAGCGCGTCCGGCGCGAGCCCTCTCTGATCCGGAGGATGAGTCGCTTCCGGACCTCTTCGGGGCAGATGTCGGCCGTCGCCGACCCCCGCAGCCTCTCGAGGAAGACGGTCTCGAGCACGAACGACGACTCGCATCCGCCGCATTCGTCGAGGTGGACGCGCACCTCTGCCAGCTCCCGCTCGCTGAGCTCGCGGTCCAGGTAGGGATAGAGCCGCTCCTGGCAGTCGTCGCAGTCGAGGTTCTTCACGCGCCCTCCGGGCGGGGCATGGTCTTGACCGCGGCGATGCCGCGCTCCCGCGCCAAGTCGTAGAGCTGCCGCTGGAGGGACCGCCGGGCCCGGTGCAGGCGGGACATGACCGTGCCGATGGGTATGTCGAGCATCTCGGCGATCTCACGGTACGAGAAGCCCTCGACGTCCAGCAGCACCACGCTCCGGAAGCGCTCCGGAAGCTCCTCGAGGGCCCGCGTCACCTCCGCGTCCACCATGCTGTCCACCACCTCGCGCTCCGGCTCCGACGAGGACGACGCCGGGCCCTGCGCCATGCGCCGGTGGAGGGTCGCCTCCTCGACCGCGTCGAGCTCCGTGGTATCCGGCTGCGCCGCCTTCCGGCGGTACGAGTTGATGAAGGTGTTCGTGAGGATGCGGAAGAGCCACGCCTTGAGGTTCGTGCCCGGCGTGAACTGGTCGCGGTGGCGGAAAGCGCGGATGTAGGTCTCTTGGACGAGATCCTCCGCGTCGGCCTCCGACCGCGTCATGCGCAGCCCGGTCCGGTACAGCGCGTCGAGGAAGGAGAGCGCCTCCGTCTCGAACGCGTCCGCGGGAGCCGCGGCTCCGGTCTCGCGCTCCGCCGCCACGTTGCCACTCTATTCGTCAACGACCAGGGCGCAGGGCACATTCCCGGGGCTCCTGACATGATCCGCTGGTGCCAGCGACGGTGCGCCGGAGGCTTCGCGCGCTCGCGCGCCGGCTCGCTCGCGCCTACGGCACGCCGCCGGCTTCCCGCCACCTGCCGCCGGTGGACGAGCTGGTGCTGACGATCCTGTCGCAGAACACCAGCGACACGAATCGCGACCGCGCCTACGCGGACCTGCGGCGGGCCCATCCGCGGTGGCGCGACGTCGCCGCCGCAACCGCGGGCGGTATCGCCAGAGCGATCCGGCGCGGCGGCCTGGCGCCCACGAAGGCGCCGCGGATCCGTGCCGCGCTGCGGTCGCTGCAAGCGCAGGGCGTGGACCTGGACGACCCGGCTGCCCTCGCCGGCATGGAGGACGCAGCGCTCTGGGACCTCCTCGTCGCGCTCCCGGGGGTGGGGCCCAAGACCGCCGCCTGCGTGCTCCTCTTCTCGCTCGACCGGCCGCACTTCCCGGTGGACACCCACGTCCACCGCGTCTCGACCCGGCTCGGCCTGGTCGGCCAGCGGGCGAGCGCCGTGGTGGCGCAGGCCGCCCTGCAGGAGGCCGTCCCTCCGGAGGACGTCTACCGGCTGCACATGGGCCTCATCCGCCACGGTCGCGAGGTCTGCGTAGCGCGCCGCCCGTTCTGCTCCGAGTGCGTGCTCGCCGACATGTGTCCGCGCGTCGGCGTCACCGATCCGAGATGAGATACTTGTGCTCTCCCAGCCGACGTGGCTCAGTGGTAGAGCAGTTGTTTCGTAAACAACAGGTCATGGGTTCGAATCCCATCGTCGGCTCAGCGGACCCGCGCAGCTAGGCAGCCTTCTTCCGCTCCCGCCGCTGCCCCGCCCGGCGCACCCGCTCCGACAGGAGCTTCTTCGCACGCTCGAGCTCGGCCCGCCGCGTCTTCGGAAGGTCCTTGCCGGCGCGGTTGATGAAGAAGGTGAGCATCCGCATACCCGATGCGGGTCCCTTGGGCGAGACCTTCTTCGACGCGAGCGAGCGGGTGATCGTCGCTGCGTCCTTCTTGAACAGGCCCTTCGGCGGGTGGGTCGACTCCGTCGTGACCGAGGCGCTCCACTTCCGCTTCTTCTTTTCCGCCATGACCGGAGTATCGCAGACGGCGGGCCAGCCGGCCCGCTCAGTCCATCGTCGCCCGAAGGCGCCACAGGCCCTGCGCCACTAGGATCCCCATCGTCGCCACGGCCAGTGACCCCGCCCAGTCCAGGACGTTCACGCCTGCCCACAGATACAGGGCCAGCGCCGGGTAGAAGGTCATGTACGTCTTGATGGCGAGCGGCAGGGGAGCGCGATACGTGTTGCACAGGTACAGCGTCAGGTTCACGCCCGGATAGGCGACGCCGTAGAGCGTGGCGATCAGCGGATGGAGAGCGCCGTGCGCCGCGAGCCCGCCGACGACCAGCACCTCGCGAACGTGATCGGCGTACTGGTCGAGCAGCCCGCCGAACTTTGTGACGCGCCCGCTCGCGCGCGCAAGCGCGCCGTCGATGCCGTCGAGCGCCAGCGCGATGACGAAGAGGACGAGCGCGACACGGGGCTGTGTAGGTATGAGGATCACGACCACGATGCCCACCAGGATCTGCGAGAGGGACACCGCGTTGGGTGTCACGCCGATGCGGGTCAGCGCTCTCGCGATCGGACCGTATATCGCGCTCAGCACCGTTCGGGCGGGCCCGAGGATGCGCCGCTCGGCCGCCGAGTAGGAGTCGCCCGCCGGCTTCGTGCTCACCCTCGGAAGGATGCGCTACTCGCAGGCCACCCCGGGCACCTGCGCGATGCCGTCTCCGTCCACGAGCGCGCCCCGGATGGTCACGAGGTCCGCGCTCCAGCCGGAGGGCGAGCACTGCTGCTCCGTAACGAGGGTCAGGAGACCGCTGGAGAACGAGAAGACCGAGGCGTCCAGGCTGCCCTGCTCCCTGCCGACTAGCTGGTTGCCGACGTAGAAGTGCACCTCCACGGGGTCGTTCTCCTCCGCCCCCTCCAGGGTCCAGGTGAAGGTGACCTGGTGGGTGTCACCGTCCGTGGGCGTGGAGTCTCCGCCCGCGCTCAGGACGCGGACCCGCGCCGACGAGGTCTGCCCCGGCGCGGCGGTCGCCGGGGCCGGGGTGATCGCCACCGGCGCAGGCTCGACGGGCGTGAAGCGCCCCAGCCCCGCCAGCAAGAGCACCGAGCCCGCTATCGACGCGACGAGGACGGTGAACAGGATGGCGAAGACCGCCGGGGGCGGCAGCGCGCCTCCGGCGGGCCTCGCCACGGCCGGGTCGGGGACCGTCGCCGCGGTCCCCGCCGGCTCCTCCTCGGTCACGTTACGGACTCGTGGAGGTCGGCGTGGGCAGCTGTATGAACGGCACCGCGCCGTTGCCGCCGGCCGTCACCGACGGCAGCTTGCCGTCCCACTTGTCCACCGCCAGGAACTGCACGTAGAGGTCGCTCAGCGTCGATCGCTGGATCTCCTGCGCCTCGGACGCGGCCTTGGCGCGCACCAGCACCGCGTTCGCCTCGCCCTCCGCCGCGACGACGCGCGTCTCGGCCTCCACGCGGGCTCGCTCCCGGACGTTCTGCGCCTCCAGCACCCGCTGGGCGGCGATCTGCTTGGCCTCGATGGCGTCGTTGAAGCCGCGCGAGAACTCGAACGTGACGATGTTCAGCTCGTCCACGATGACGTTGAACGTCCCGAGCCTCACCGTGAGGAACTCGCGGGCCCGCTCCTTGACCGTCTCGCGCTGGGTGATGAGCTCCTCGGCGTTGAACTGCGCGGTCGTGAACTTGAATGCCTCCTGGATCGCCGGGTCCACGATGCGCTGCTTGTAGAGCGGTCCGATCTCCCGGTAGACGGTGGTCGCCTGCGTCGCGTCGAGGTGGTAGTTGAGCGCGATCCGCGACTTGACCTCCTGAAGGTCACGCGAGGCGGCTGCGGCGTCCACCTCCTCCTTCTGGGTGCGGACGTCCGCGATCCAGACCCCCTCGATGAAGGGGATCTTGTAGTTGAGGCCCTGCTCGAAGGTGACCCCGGTCACGGCGCCGAAGCGGGTGACCACGCCGACGTGGCCGGCCTCAACGATGACCGCGGAGTTGGCCACACCCGCCAGCACGAGTCCGGCGACGGGTATGGCGTAGACGGCAGCCGGAAGGCCCGGCCTTCCGGACATGCGCAGGCTCACGCTCGTGCCCCACAGGGCGACGAGAACGGCGACGGGCAGTGCGACGGACAAGATCTCTAGCACCTGACGCTCCCTCTCACCCCGACGGCGCTGGGCCTCGGGTCCGGCCGGGTCGGGCGGCCCCCCAGGGTTTCCCTGGCGCCTGAACGCTATAGCGATCGAGCGAGCAATTGGTGTCTGCGGGAGCAGGGACCGAAGGAAAGGGCCGGTACCGCGCTTGCCTGTCAGCCGATCGCCGGGCTCACTGGAGCGCTTCCACCAGAAGCCGGGTGGAAGTGGTGGACGCTGGTCTCCCGCGTCGGCGGACAGAATGGGCCCGTGGCCGACGCGTTCGCCTTCGTCCTCCACTCCCACCTTCCTTACGCGCGCGGCGCCGGGCGCTGGCCGCACGGCGAGGAGTGGCTGCACGAGGCGATCCTCGGCACCTACCTCCCGCTGCTGGTCACGCTCCACGACCTGCGCGCGGCGGAGGTCCCTTTCCGCCTGACGCTGGGCCTGACGCCGGTCCTGCTCGAGCAGCTCGCCGACCGGGACGTGATCCACCGCTCGGTCGAGTACATCGACGACCAGATCCGCCGCGCCGAGACGGACCGGACGGATGGCGGCGGCCGGCGCGGAGAGCTCGCCTCCTTCTACGCCTCGCTCTACCGGTCTCTGGGGAGCGCGTACGTGGTCCGGTTCGAGCGCGACCTGGTCGGCGCGTTCGCGGACCTCGCCCGTACCGGTCACGTCGAGCTCCTGACGAGCGCCGCGACCCACGGCTACCTGCCGCTGCTGGACGAGAGCTCGGTGCACCTCCAGCTCGACACCGGCCGCCGCGCCTCCCGGCGGCTCCTGGGGATCGAGCCGACCGGGATCTGGCTACCCGAGTGCGCTTACCGGCCCGGCCTGGAGCGGCTGCTCGAGGAGCACGGGTTCACGCACTTCTTCACCGATGCCGAGCTCGTCCTCGGTCGCGCGGTCCGGGCGGGCCGGATGCGCCGGTCCGCGCGTGAGCGCTATCGCTCCGGCGCCTCGCTCGCGGCGACCGCCGCCGTGGAGCTGCCGGCCGCGAGAGTCGGGGGGCCGGACGTGTTCCGCCCGTACCTCGTCGCGGGATCCGACGTCGCCGCCATCGTCCGGCACCCCGAGGTGAGCGGGCAGGTCTGGTCGGCGATAGAGGGCTACCCGGGCGACGAGCACTACCGGGAGTTCCACCGGAAGGACGTGCGCTCCGGGCTTCGCTACTGGCGGGTCACCGACGCCCGGTCGGGGCTGGGAGACAAGGACGAGTACTCGCGCGAGCGCGCGGCCGAGAGCGTGCGCTCGCATGCCGAGCACTTCGTCGGCCTGGTCCGAGGGGAGCTCGCCGCCCAGCGGGAGCGGACCGGGCGCGATGGGCTGCTCGTGGTCACGTTCGACACCGAGCTCTTCGGGCACTGGTGGTTCGAGGGCATCGATTGGCTCGCCCGCGTGCTGCGGCAGCTGGCGTCGGGCGGTCCCCCGATGACGACGATCGCCGAGCGCCTCGCCGCCGACCCGCCGGCCGAGCGCGTGGAGCTGCGTGAGGGCTCCTGGGGCAAGGACACCGATCACTCGACCTGGCTGAACCCGCGGACCGCCTGGATCTGGGAGGAGCTCGATCGCATGTGGGAGCGCTTCGCGGACCTGCGCGCCCACGCCGCCGCCGACGAGCTGCGGCAGCGCGCGCTCCGGCAGGCCGCGCGCGAGCTGCTGCTCGCCCAGTCGAGCGACTGGCCCTTCCTCATCACGACCGATCAGGCCGCGGACTACGCCGGCGAGCGCTTCCGCAGCCACCAGCTCCGCTTCCACCGCGCCTGCGAGATCGCGCGCCACGGCACCGCCGCCGACGACGTGGAGCTGCGAAGCCTGGAGCACGCCGACAACCCGTTCAAGGACATCGAGGCTTGAGGGGACGGCGAGAAGGCCAGACCCCAGGCCGAACTCGCTACTTCTTCTCGGGCCCCTTCGGTGCAGGCGCCGCCGGCTTCGCGCCGGCCGCCGGTGCGGCACCGGCCGCGGGCGCTGGCGCGGGCTCCTCGCCCTCGGCCGCCTCGCCCTCCGCGGGCACGGCGCCCTCGACCGCCGGAGCGACGACCGGTGCGACCTCCTCGACGCGCTGCGGAACGGCCTTCACGACCAGCTCTTCCGCGCGGTCGAGGATCTCGACCTTGGTCGTATCGACGATGAGGTCTCGCACGTACACCGCGTCGTCGATCGTCTCGAGGCGCGAGAGGTCCACGTCGATCGAGTGCGGGATGTCCTGAGGGAACGCCTCCACCCGGACGTGGTCGCGGGCGTGCACCAGGACCGCGCCGTTCTTGACGGCGGTAGAGGCGCCCACGAAGTGGAGCGGCACCTCGGCGTGGGTCCGCTCGGTGAGGCTCACGCGCTCGAAGTCGATGTGGAGCAGCCGCCCGGTCACCGGATCGCGCGAGACGTCGTGGATCAGGGCGGGGGTGCCGTCACCGCCCAGGCCCTCGAGGGTGAGGAGCGTGGTGCTGCCCCAGCGGCGGAAGCCCTGCTCGAAGGCGCGGGCGTCGGTCTCCACCGGGACGGAGTCCTGGTGCCCGCCGAACACCACGCCGGGGAGGATCCCCTCGCGGCGCAGGCGCCCGGTCTTCTTGCCCAGGACCGTCCTCGCGCGGACGGCCAGCTTCACGGCTTCGGCCACGGTGTGCTCCCCCTCAAGTGGATGCGGTGACCTTGGGTCTCGGTCCCAATTGTAGGAGGTAGGTCCGCGGGTCGTCCTAACGGCCACGGGACCGGTCCGATCGACCGCGATCAGCACAGCCCGGACCGCCGGACTGGCGAGCAAGGGTCCACCAGACCCGTCGTTGTCGCATGAGGCTACACAGCACGGCCGCGTTCGTACGCCGAACGTACGGATGAAGGTGGCAGACAGGCTTTGCGCTAAGATCGGGCCAGATGGCCGACCGCCTGCGCTTGGCGCTGGTGTTCCACCAGCACCAGCCGGCAGGGAACTTCCCTCATGTATTCGAAGCGGTGACCGAGCGCGCCTATGCGCCGCTCGTCGCCGCTCTCTACCGGCACCCCGAGGTCAAGGCGACGCTCCACTTCTCCGGACCGCTGCTCGACTGGCTCGAGGCCAACCGGCCCGACGTCATCGGGGACCTCTCGGACCTGCTGCGGCGGGGCCAGGTGGAGCTCCTGACCGGCGGGTACTACGAGCCGATCCTCGTCGGCGTGCCGCGCCGCGACGCCGTCGGGCAGATCCGCGCGCTCACCGACCGCATCGTCGCCATCTTCGGCCACCGGCCCCTGGGAGCCTGGCTGACCGAGCGCGTCTGGGAGCCTCACGTCCCGTCACTGCTGGCTGAGGCGGGTGTCGCCTACACGACCCTCGACGAGGAGCACTTCCTGCAGGGCGGCCTCCGCCGGGACGAGCTCGGCGCTTCCTTCATCACCGAGGACCAGGGCTTCCCGGTCGTGGTCTTCCCCGGCAGCGTCCGCCTCCGGTACCTCATCCCGTTCCGCGACGTGAGCGCGGCGATCAAGGAGCTGCGCGAGCGGCACGCCGCGGGAGCGCGGCTCCAGGTCTACGCGGACGACGGGGAGAAGTTCGGCGCCTGGCCCGGGACGTTCGAGCGCGTCCACAAGGACGGCTGGCTGGAGGACTTCTTCACCGCGCTGGCGCAGCAGGACTGGCTCGAGACGGTGACGCTCGAGAACGCCTGGATCTTCCAGCGGCCCTCCAAGCGCGTTTATCTCCCCGGGGGATCGTATCCGGAGATGTCCGACTGGGCCGTGGACGCGCCCGCGGCGCGGCGCTTCGCCCAGGCGCGCCACGCGCTGAAGGAGGACCTCGCCTCGCTGGTCGTCATCCCGCCGTGGCGGAACTTCTTCGCCAAGTACCCCGAGGCGAACGCGCTGCACAAGCGCATGCTCATCGTCTCGGAGGAGCTCGCCCGCCGCAGCATCCTGGACAGCTCCATCGAGGTGCGGCAGGCGCAGCAGAACCTCTGGCGGGCGCAGGGCAACGACGTCTACTGGCACGGCGTCTTCGGCGGGCTCTACCTCCCGCACCTGCGCGCCGACGCGTACGCCTCGCTGCTCAAGGCCGAGCGCCTCCTTGCGGAGCGTCGCGTCGCCGCGGGCGAGCAGCGCGACTACGACGTGGACGGGCAGGACGAGTACCTCTTCCGCGGCAACGCGGGCGCGGTGTTCGTCCACCTCGAGGGCGGAGCGGTGACCGAGTGGGACCTCTATGCCTCGGCCACCAACCTCATCGACACGCTGGCCCGCCGGCCGGAGGCGTCTCACGACGCGCTCCGCCGCGCCGAGAAGACCGGCAAGCTGCTCGTGGGCAAGGCCGGCGAGAAGAGCTCGCGGTCGATCCACGAGGGGGTGCGGGCCAGGGAGCGCGGCCTGGTGAAGCTCCTCGACTACGACCCCGGCCGCCGCGCGCTCTTCCAGGACACGGTGCGCGTCGGTCGTGAGGATCCCGTGGTGCTGCACGCCGTTCCGTACGCGCTCACGCCGCAACGCGAGGCGCGGACGGTCAGCCTCATCCTCGAGCCACCCGCCCGATCCATCGCCGCGGTGGCCGGCCTCGGCATCCGCAAGGACCTGCGGATCGCCGACGAGGGGCTGGCGGTGGGCGTCCGCTACCGGCTCCGGAACGACGGGGACGAGGACTTCTCGGCCACCTTCACCAGCGCGCTCAACTTCGGTCTCCTGGCCGAGAACGGGCCGGGGGACGTGATCACGCTGGGCACGCGCAAGACGACCCCGGGCAAGCCGCTGACGCACCGCAACGTCACCGAGGTGCAGATCCACTCCGAGACGCGGCACTTCGACGTCACGCTCGCCATCGAGCCGGGCGCCGAGGTCAGCGTCGCGCCGGTGTACGCCGTGGCGAACTCGGAGCAGGGCTTCGAGAAGGTGTACGAGCAGACCGAGATCACCTGCTCCTGGGCGGTGACCGTCGAGCCGGGCGCGCACACCGACCTCGAGATCCGTGCCACCGCCGTCGGCCAGATGGTCGAGCCTGAGGTCATGCGCACGACGCGCCGCGCCCGCAGGCCCGCCGCGGCCCCGGCC
>JBOGTE010000062.1:0-11148 GCA_050692015.1 Candidatus Limnocylindria bacterium | reverse complement strand
CAAGGGGGACCCGTGCAGGAGCGGCAGGTCCACGAGATCTTCGACGAGTTCAAGCGCCAGCTTCCGGACATCGACCCGGACGAGACGCAGGAGTGGCTCGATTCCCTCGACGCCCTCGTCCGGTCGGGAGGCGTGGAGCGGGCTCGGTTCGTCCTCTACAAGCTGCTCAAGCGGGCACGCCAGCTCCAGGTCGGCCTCCCCGCGCTCACCCAGACGCGGTACATCAACACCATCTCGCCGGAGCAGGAGCCAGACTTCCCCGGCGACGAGGACATGGAGCTGCGCATCCGGCGGATGATCCGCTGGAACGCGGTGGTGATGGTCCTCCGCGCCAACCACCACTACCCCGGCATCGGCGGGCACCTGGCGACCTACGCGTCGGCCGCCACGCTGTACGAGGTCGGCTTCAACTGGGCCTTCCGCGGCAAGGACGACGGCACCTCCGGCGACCAAATCTTCTTCCAGGGCCACGCGACCCCGGGGATCTACGCGCGCGCCTTCCTCGAGGGCCGCGTCACGACCGACGAGCTCGACCACTTCCGCCGGGAGGCGCTCGAGAAGGGCCTCTCCAGCTACCCCCACCCGCGGCTCATGCGCGACTTCTGGGAGTTCCCGACCGTGTCGATGGGCCTGGGGCCCCTGGCGGCCGTCTACCAGGCCCGGTTCAACCGCTACCTCCAGCACCGCGGGCTATCCGACACCAGCGGCTCGCGCGTGTGGTGCTTCGTCGGAGACGGCGAGATGGACGAGCCCGAGTCACAGGCCGGGCTGCGCCTGGCGGGCCGCGAGGGCCTCGACAACCTCACCTTCGTCGTCAATTGCAACCTGCAGCGGCTCGACGGCCCGGTCCGGGGGAACGGGAAGATCGTCCAGGAGCTCGAAGCCCTTTACCGGGGAGCCGGCTGGAACGTCATCAAGGTCCTCTGGGGCCGCGAGTGGGACGACCTGCTGGCGCGCGACGTCGATGGCGTGCTCGTCACCAAAATGAACGAGTGGCTCGACGGGGACTCGCAGCGCATGGCCATCGCCGACGGCGCGACCATCCGGCGCGAGTTCTTCGGCTCCGACCAGCGGCTCCTGCGGCTGGTCGAGCACCTCTCCGACGACGAGATCCAGCGGCTGCGGCGCGGCGGTCACGACTACCGCAAGGTGTACGCGGCCTACTCGTACGCCACCCGCCACACCGGCGCGCCCACGGTGATCCTGGCGCAGACGGTGAAGGGCTGGGCCCTCGGCCCCAGCGTCGAGGCGCGCAACGTCACGCACCAGGCCAAGAAGATGTCGCTCGAGGAGCTGCGGATCTTCCGCGACCGCCTCGAGCTGCCCATCCCGGACGAGCAGCTCGAGGACCCGCCCTACTACCACCCGGGCATGGACGACCCGGCGATCCAGTACATGCTCGAGAGGCGCGCCGCGCTGGGCGGCCCCGTGCCGAAGCGCGTGGTGCGCGGCACCTCCCTGACGATGCCGGAGGCGACGGTCTTCGCCGAGTTCCCGAAGGGCAGCGGCTCGGCCGCGGCCTCGACGACCATGGCCTTCACGCGGCTCCTGCGGAACCTGACCCGCGACAAGGCCGTCGGCAAGCGGATCGTGCCGATCATCCCCGACGAGGCGCGCACCTTCGGCATGGACCCGCTCTTCAAGGAGCTGGGCATCTACTCGCCTCTGGGACAGCGCTACACCCCGGTGGACGCGGAGACGCTCCTGCCGTACCGCGAGGCGCTCGAGGGCCAGCTGATCGAAGAGGGCATTACCGAGGCCGGGTCAATGGCCACGTTCACGGCGGCTGGCACGTCGTACGCGACGCATGGCGAGCCGACCGTCCCCTTCTACGTCTTCTACTCGATGTTCGGCTTCCAGCGGACCATGGACCAGATCTGGGCGTTCGGGGACGCGCGAGGCCGGGGCTTCATGATGGGGGCGACGGCGGGACGCACCACGCTGAACGGCGAGGGCCTGCAACACCAGGACGGGCACAGCCATCTCCTCGCCAGCGCAGTCCCCAACATCCGCGCCTACGACCCGGCGTTCGCCTACGAGACCGCGGTCATCGTCCGCGACGGCCTGCGGCGGATGCTCGAGGCGGGCGAGGACGTCTTCTACTACATCACGCTGTACAACGAGAACTACCCGATGCCCGCCCTGCCCGAGGGCCCCGACGTCGAGGACGGGATCGTCCGGGGCCTCTACCTCTTCCGGAAGGGGATCGACGCCCGGCGGCGCGTACGGCTGCTCGGGTCCGGCCCGATCCTGGTGGAGATGCTGCGAGCCCAAGAGGTCTTGGCAGACCGCTACGACGTGGCCGCCGACGTCTGGAGCGTCACCTCGTACCAGCTGCTGCGCAACGACGCGCTCGAGGCCGAGCGCTGGAACCGCCTCCACCCGGAGGCCGCGCCGCGCCGGCCGTTCGTGGCCGAGCGCCTCGGAGGCCCCGGGCCCGTCATCGCGGCCAGCGACCATCTGAAGGCCGTGCCGGACCAGATCGCGCGCTGGGTCGGACAGCCGTTCGTGGCGCTGGGCACGGACGGCTTCGGGCGGAGCGACACTCGCGAGGCCCTGCGCCGCCACTTCGAGATCGACGCCGCCCACGTCGCGGTCAGCTCGCTCCACGCGCTCGCGCTCTGCGAGCAGTACTCCCCGGCGGAGGTCACGGCGGCCATCCGGGAGCACGGCATCGACCCCGAGAGGGTCGATCCCCGCTACGCCTGACCTTCGCGCCGTCGGCTCGGCTCCCGCCTTCGCCTCGCTTCGCGGGGCACGCTCCGCTGCTTGTGGACTCGCTCGGACCGGCGGAGCCGGATCCTCGCTCGGCCCGCTACGTAACAGCCGCCTCTCCGGTTCATACCGCGATGCGATAACCCTTACTTGACACATGGAATGGGTAGGTCTCTCATGGGCTTGGCCACAAGCCGACCAAGGAGGAAAGTGGACGTGGGGTTGCCTCGGATCGATAGACGGAGCCTGCTCAAGTACGCATCCGTTTCCGGACTCGCCTCGCTGGCGACCGCGTGCCTCTCGCAGAACGTCCCGACGACCGCAACGGCGACGCCGACGGGCGGCGTCGGCCAGCCCGCGCCGACCACCCCGATCACGCAACAGGAGTCGATAACCTGGACGGTGCAGTCCGGATGGGCCGGCCAGGACATCTTCCAGGAGCTCTTCCTCGACTGGAAGGCGATGGTCGAGGAGATGTCCGGCGGGCGCATCGCGATCGACGCCCTGCCGGTCAACGCGGTCACGAACATCTCGACCGCCATCGACGCGGTCCATGCCGGCACCCTCGACGGTGCGCATCACGTGCCCGCGTACTACTACGGCAAGGACCACGCCGTCAGCCTCATGGGCACCGGCCCGATGATGGGCATGAGCGGCCAGATGTGGCTCGCCTGGTACTACCACGGCGGCGGCGAGGCGCTCTTCGTGGACCTGGTCCAGCGCAAGCTCAGCCTGAACATCGTCTCGCTGTTCCACATGCCGATGCAGAACCAGCCTCTCGGGTGGTTCAACAAGGTCATCACGGGCCCCGGCGACTTCAACGGCATGCGGTTCCGCACCGTCGGCCTCGCGACGGGCATCTACCAGGGGCTCGGCGCGAGCGTCGTCTCCGTCCCCGGCGCCGAGGTCGCCCCGTCGCTCGAGCGAAACGTCATCGACGCGGCCGAGTTCAACAACACGACCTCGGACACCGTGTACGGCCTGCCGGACGCCCGGAAGTTCCTGATGACCCGCTCGTACCACCAGCCCAGCGAGATCCTCGAGATCTCGCTGAACAAGACCAAGTACGACTCCATGCCGGCCGACCTCCAGGCGATCATGAAGTTCGCGGCCTGGGCGGAGTCGGCCAACGGCGAGTGGAAGTTCATGGACAAGAACTCCAGGGACTACGCCACCCTGAAGTCGCAGGGGATCACGATCACGAAGACGCCTCAGTCGGTGCTCGACGCCCAGCTGCAAGCCTGGAACACGGTCCTCGCAGAGGAGTCGGCGAACAACCCGGAGTTCGTGAAGATCCTCGACTCTCAGAAGGCCTGGGCCCAGCGCATCTTCCCGTGGGCCGACGACGTCAACATCCCGACGCCCGACGCGGTCTCGTTCAACGCGATGTTCGGCGGGTAGCCATCACGGCCGAGTAACTATCCTGACGAGGCCCCCGGGCGACCGGGGGCCTCGTTCGCGCCAGACATCGACCTGGGGGATGAACACGTGCGGTCGTTCCTGTTCGCGATCGACAGGTTCAGCGCTCTGACCGGCAAGGCGACGTCCTGGATCGCCCTCGCCATGACGGGCCTGATCTCTTACGACATCATCGTGAGGAAGCTCAGCCAGCCGTTCCCCGAGGTCCGCCCGCTCTGGTTCACCTACACCTTCAACTACGACATGACGTACTACATGTACGCCATCCTCTTCATGCTCGGGGGGGCTTACGCACTCTCGCGCGGCCAGCACGTCCGCGGCGACGTCTTCTACCGGCTCTGGCCGGTGCGCGTGCAAGCCTCGATCGACCTGGCGCTTTACCTCTTCGCATTCTTCCCGGGGATCATCGCGCTCATCTCCGTCGGCACCCAGTGGGCCGTCGCCTCGTACCTCATCGGCGAGCGGTCGTTCACCTCCGCCGTGGCTCCGGCCATCTGGCCGCTCAAGTTCGTCATCCCTCTCGCCGGGGCCCTGATGCTCTTCCAGGGCATCGCCGAGACGATCCGCGCCTACCAGGCGGTCCGCACGGGGGTGTGGCCGCAGCGGCTGTCCGACGTCGAAGAGGTCGATGAGAGCCTCCTCGCGAAGCAGGCCGAGCTGTGAGTGGCGAAGCGCTCGGGATGATCATGCTCGCGATCCTCCTGGTCGCGATCCTCATCGGCTTCCCGACCGCCTTCACGCTCATGTCGCTCGGAGTGACGTTCGGCTTCCTTGGCATCGGGTTCCTGGTCTTCGACCTGGTCGTCCAGCGGACCTTCTTCGTCATGCAGAACGACGTGCTCGTCGCCATCCCGCTCTTCCTCCTGATGGGCTACATCGTCGAGCGGGCGGGGATCCTGGACCGCCTCTTCCTGAGCGTGCAGCTCGTCATGGGCGGGGTCCCGGGAGCCATCGGCGTCGCGACGCTGGTGACCGGGACCCTGTTCGCGACCGCCACGGGCATCGTGGGCGCCTCGGTCACGCTGCTGGGGCTCCTCGCGATGCCGGCGATGATGCGGCGCGGCTACAACGGCTCCTTCAGCGCCGGCATCATCGTGGCCGCCGGGACCCTCGGGATCCTCGTCCCTCCGAGCGTACTCCTCATCCTGTACGGCTTCGTCGCCGGCGTCTCGGTCCCGCGCCTCTATGCGGCGGCGTTCTTCCCCGGCCTCATGCTCGCCGGCTTCTACGCCCTCTACATCATGGTCCGCGCCGTCCGGAACCCGGCGCTCGCGCCGCCACTCCCGCTCTCGGAGCGGAACGTCTCCATGCCGCGCATCCTCTTCATGCTCCTCACGGGCATGCTCCCGATCACGTCGCTCATCGTGTTCGTCCTGGGGGCCATCTTCTTCGGGTTCGCGACGCCTTCCGAGGGCGCGGCCCTGGGCGCGCTGGGGGGCTTCATCCTGGCCGCCGGCTACCGGCGGCTCACGTTCAAGATGCTGAAGGAGGTCCTGTTCCTCACGGTCCGGGCCTCGGCCATGGTCGGCTGGCTGCTGGTGGGGTCGTCGATCTTCGCGGCGGTCTTCGCCCGCCTCGGCAGCGCGACGCTGGTGGGCGACTTCCTGATCGGGATCGGCCTCGACCAGCTCCAGTTCGTGATCCTGGTCCAGATCCTCATCTTCCTGCTGGGATGGCCCCTCGAGTGGACCGAGATCACCATCATCTTCCTCCCGCTCTTCCTTCCGCTGCTCCTGGTGTACGAGGTGGACCTGGTGTGGTTCGGCGTCCTCGCCGCCATGAACATGCAGACCGCGTTCCTCTCGCCGCCCGTCGCGATGTCGGCGTACTACCTGATGAACGTCGTGCCGCGGGGCATCACCCTGAACCAGATCTTCAAGGGGATGTATCCCTACATCGGGATCCAGGTGTTCGCCATCGTCATCCTTTACGTCTTCCCGGGGCTGGCGCTCTGGCTCCCGGGCGTCATCTACGACGCGCCCTTCGCGGCTCAGTGACCGAGGCATAGCCGGCCCCCTGAGCCGCTAGCGTTCCCGGCGTGGAGAACGCCCTCCCGGTCCTCGAGCTCGGTCTGGTGCTGCTCGGAGCGGCCCTGGCGGGCGTCGTCGCGCGGCGGGCGGGCCTGCCCGCGGTGGTGGGCTACCTGGCCGTAGGGCTCTCGGTGGGCCCGTTCACGCCGGGCTACGTGGCGGACCGCGAGCAGCTGGAGACGCTGGCCAACGTCGGGGTGGTCCTGCTGCTCTTCGAGGTCGGCATCGAGCTCGACCTCCGAGCGCTCGGGCGGGAGTCGCGGGCGCTCCTGGTGGCCGCGCCGCTCCAGGTGGTGCTGACCATCGCGGGCGGCGCGCTCCTGCTCGGCGCCATCGGGGTGGAGCCGCTCGCGGGAGTGACCCTGGGCCTGGCGCTGGGCCTCTCCTCGTCGGTCGTGGTGGTGAACATCACGCGCAGCCGGCGGCGCACGACGGACCCGCCGACGGAGCGGACCCTGGTCGTCTGGGCGATCCTCCAGGACGTGACCACTCTCGTGGCCGTGGCCGCGCTGACCGTCCTGCTCTTCCCCGACCGCGCCGGCGCGCCCTACGTAGCCGTCGCAGGGATGGTCGCCTTCTTCATCCTGGCCATCGCGGTGAACGCGCTGGTCGTCCCCCGGGTCCTCCGGTGGGTGCGCCGGGAGCAGGACAGCTTCATCATCGTCGCGGTCTCGATCGCCCTCGCGACCGCCGGGATCGGCAGCTTCTTCTTCGGCGTCCCGCTCGCGCTGGCCGCCTTCGTGGCCGGACTCGGGATCAGCCTCGACCGCGAGGCGCGCGAGGCGCGCCGCGAGATCCTGCCCTTCCGGGATGTCTTCGCCGTCCTCTTCTTCGTGGCCATCGGATCGCTCGTCGACCCCCAAGCGCTCGTGGAGAACCTCGTCTGGCCCGCCGCGTTCGTCGGCATCGTCGTGCTCCGCTCGATCCTGGTGTGGGGCCTCGCCGCGTCCATGCGCATCCCCGGCCGCCCCGCGCAGGTCGCGGTCGGGCTCGGGCAGGTCGGCGAATTCAGCTTCATCGTCGCGGGCCTGGGCCTGACCGCGGGTGCGGTCAGCGACGCCCAGTTCAGCGCGGTCCTCGCGATCGCGACGGTCACGATCGTCCTCTCCACGATCGGCGCGCGCCTCTTCCCACGCCGCGCCGCGCGCGCGACGGAGCCCGCGGCCTCCTAGGCCCTCGTCAGCGGCCGGTAGCGGATGCGGTGCGGCCGCTCGGCTTCTTCGCCGAGCTCGGCCTTCCGCCGCTCCTCGTAGTCGGACCAGTTCCCCTCGGACCAGCGGACCGTGCTGTCGCCTTCGAAGGCCAGGATGTGGGTGGCGGTCCGGTCGATGAACCAGCGGTCGTGGCTGATCAGGAGCACGCAGCCGGCGAAGTCGAGGAGCGCGTCCTCGAGGGCGCGAAGCGTGTCCACGTCCAGGTCGTTGGTGGGCTCGTCGAGCAGCAGGACGTTCCCACCGCTCCGCAGGACCTTCGCCAGATGCACGCGGTTGCGCTCGCCTCCCGAGAGGTCGCCCACGCGCTTCTGCTGGTCGGGACCGCGGAAGCCGAAGGCGCCGGCGTACGCGCGGACCGGCCGGGTGCGGCCTCCGAACTCGATGGTCTCCTCGCCCCCGCCGATCTCCTCCCAGACGGCCTTCTTCGCGTCGAGCGCCTCGCGTGACTGCGAGACGTAGGCGAGCTTCACGGTCTCGCCAAGGCGCAGCTTCCCGCCGTCCGGCCGCTCCTCGCCGGCGATGAGGCGGAAGAGCGTGGTCTTGCCGGCGCCGTTGGGGCCCACGATCCCGACGATCCCGGCGCGCGGAATGGCGAACGAGAGGCCATCGAACAGCAGCTTGTCGCCATAGCGCTTTTGCAGACCGTTCGCCTCGATCACGACGTCGCCGAGCCGCGGACCCGGCGAGATCCAGATCTCGAGCTCGCGGTCGCGCTCCTCGGCGGTCTCCGAGAGCAGCTGCTCGTAGGCGGCGAGGCGGGCCTTGTTCTTGGCCACGCGCGCGCGGGGAGACATGCGCACCCACTCGAGCTCGCGCTCCAGGGTCCGCTGACGCGCCGACTCGGACTTCTCCTCGAGCGCCAGGCGAGCCTTCTTCTGGCCGAGCCAGGAGCTGTAGTTGCCCTCCCAGGGGATGCCGTAGCCGCGGTCCAGCTCCAGGATCCAGCCGGCGACGTTGTCCAGGAAGTAGCGGTCGTGGGTCACAGCGACGACCGTGCCCCGGTACTCGGCGAGCGTGCGCTCGAGCCAGGCGACCGACCCCGCGTCCAGGTGGTTCGTGGGCTCGTCGAGCAGCAGGAGATCCGGCGCGCTGAGCAGCAGGCGGCAGAGCGCGACTCGGCGCCGCTCGCCACCCGAGAGCGTCGTGACGTCCTGGTCTGCGGGCGGGAGGCGCAGCGCGTCCATCGCGACGTCGAGCGTCGCGTCGAGGTCCCAGAGGCCCTTGGCCTCGATCTCGTCCTGCGCCCGCTGGAACTCCTCCGACACCTTCTCCATCTCCTCCGGCGAGAGGTCCTCGCCGAAGCGGGCGGAGAGCGCCTGGTAGCGGTCGAGCACCGCGCGCGACGCGGCCACGCCTTCCTCCACGTTGCCGCGCACGTCCTTCGCCGGGTCGAGCCGCGGCTCCTGCGGCAGGAAGCCGACCGTGAAGCCGGCCGAGAGGCGCGCCCCGCCGACGAACTCCGTGTCCTCGCCGGCCATGATCCGCAGGAGCGTGCTCTTGCCCGCGCCGTTCGGTCCGAGCACCCCGATCTTCGCACCGTGATAGAAGGACAGGGAGATGTCGCGCAGGATCTCGCGCTGCGTGGGGCTGTGCACGACCTTGCCGAGATCGCGCATCGTGTAGATGAAGGGGGGCATCCCCCGCTGACGCTAGCAGCCCGGAGCGGATACGATCTCGTGACCCCGTGAACGACTTCCGCCTCGCCACGGACGTGCGCCCCAGCCGCTACGAGCTCCGGTTCGACCTCGACCTCGAAGGCTGGCGCTCCAGCGGCCGAGCACGCATCGAGCTCTCCATCGCGCGCCCGGCACGCGAGGTCACGCTACACGCGTGCGACCTCGACCTTAGCGTCGCGCGGCTGAACGGCGAGCCGGCGCTCGGGATCTCCTACGACGAGGAGGCGCAGACCGCCACGATCGAGTTCGCGTCGGAGGTCGGCGCCGGGGACCACGTGCTCGAGCTCGAGTGGGACGGCGAGATCAGCGAGAAGCTCCGAGGCCTGTACCGCTCGACTCGTCCCGGCGAGCGCTACGCCGCGACGCAGTTCGAGGCGGCCGACGCGCGAAAGGCGTTCCCCTGTTTCGACGAGCCGGAGTTCAAGGCGCGCTTCCGCATCGAGCTCGTCCACCGGACCGGCCTGGCGGCCATCTCCAACGCGCCTGTGGAGTCCACGGAGGACCAGGGCGGCGGGCGCACGCTCACGCGGTTCGCCGAGATGCCGAAGATCTCAACGTACCTCGTGGCGTTCACGGTCGGTCCCTACGAGTTCACGCCCGTGAAGCAGACGACCACCGGCATCCCGGTGCGCGTCTGCGTCCCGCCGACGCTCGCGGACCAGGGCCTCTTTGCCCTGGAGGCGCACGGCCGGTCCCTGGTGTGGCTCGAGGAGTACACCGGCATCCCGTACCCGTACACCAAGGTGGACGCCATCGGCCTCCCCGACTTCGAGGCGGGCGCCATGGAGAACCCCGGGGCCATCACCTACCGGACGCGCTACCTCGCGGCCGACCGGCGGACGGCGTCGATCGCCGTCCTCAAGGCGGTCTTCTCGGTGGCCGCGCACGAGCTGACGCACATGTGGTGGGGCGACCTGGTGACGATGAGGTGGTGGAACGACCTGTGGCTGAACGAGTCGTTCGCCAGCTTCGTCGGCGACAAGGCCACGGCCTCGCTCAACCCCGAGTGGGAGTACGGCCGCGACATCGTGCAGGAGGCCGGACCCGCCTTCGGACTCGACTCCCTCCGTACGACGCACGCCATCTCGATGGAGGTGCGCAACGCCGACGAGGCGTCCGAGCGGTTCGACGCCATCACGTACAACAAGGGCCAGGCCGTCCTGCGGATGCTCGAAGGGTTCCTCGGCGAGGACGTCTTCCGCGACGGCGTGCGCATCTACCTCCGCCGGCACCGCGAGGCCAACGCCACCGCCGACGACTTCTGGCGCGCGCTCGACGAGGCCTCCGGGCATGACGTGACCGGCCTCGCTCACGCGTGGATCCGCGAGCCGGGGCACCCGATCGTCCGCTGCTCGGTGAGCGAGACGGCCCCGGGTCTCGAGCTCACGCTGCGGCAGGAGCGCTTCTTCGCCGATCCCGACGCGGCCGCCACCGACCAGGTCTGGCCCGTCCCGATGGTCATCGCGCACGGCGCCGGCGATGAGATCCATTACCAGCGCGTCCTTCTCGAGGGTCGCGAGATGACCGTGAAGCTCCCCAGCGGCACCTGGCAGTTCCCGAACGCCGGCGCTTCGGGCTTCTACCGCTACGCCTTCGACGATCGCTCCATGGAGCTCCTCTCGCGCGCCGTGACCGCGCTGCGGCCCGAGGAGCGTCTCGACCTCGTCAGCGACACCTGGGCGCTCGTGCGGGCGCGCAAGGCGCCGGCCACACAGCTGATCGAGCTGCTCGGGGGCCTTCGGGGCGAGCGTGACCGCGCGGTGCTGCAGACGGTCGGCGAGGTCCTCGGCTGGATCTCGGACCACGCCCTGGCCGACGCGGTCCGGCCCGCCTTCGCCCGCCTCGTCGAAGCGCTGTACCGCCCCGAGCACGAGCGCCTGGGCTGGGAGCCGCGCCAGGATGACAGCGACGACGAGCGCGAGCAGCGGGCGCTGGTGATCGGGCTGCTCGGAGCGCGCGCGGGCGCCGCCGATGTCCGCGCGGAGGCGCGGCGGCGCATCGACGCGCACCTGGGCGGCTCGGAGCGGAGACCGACCGACCTCGCCGGGGTCCTCGCCTCCGTCGCGGCGATCGAAGGCGATGCCGGGCTATACG
>JBOGTE010000061.1:0-11298 GCA_050692015.1 Candidatus Limnocylindria bacterium | reverse complement strand
CTGTCGCGCGTGCCAGATGCGGTCCCACCCCTCACCGCTGTCGCGTGCGCGCATCCGCATTCGCCGCGTCATCCACGGCGCGCCTCCCTTGAGGCCTTCGAGGGCCCGAACGCGCGCGAGCGGAGGAGGGGAACCGGCCCGCGCAAGGAGCGCCTGGCCAGCGGTCCAGGCCGGTCCGACGACCGAGCGCGCGGAGGTACCGGTAAGGACGCGTACAAGGAAGGAGCCCGCGTACGTGGGCAAGCGAGGCCGCTCCGGCGGGCGGAGTGTCGGCGCGACGGGGTCGTGTTGGCGTGGCCGGGTAGGACCGTTCCCGCACGACGAGCGTCCCGCCCGGCCCGCCATTTGAGCCCGGCGCCGCCGACCTCCGCAAGCCGGTAAAGCGGACTCGCGTTGTGAATTGAGCGACGCCGTGGTCGTTAGCTCTGCGTAGAGGGACCGATCTCCCGTCGCATCGAGATCGCTTGAAGGGCGCCAAGGGCGAAGCAGATCGAGATCAGCGAGCTACCGCCCTGGGAGATGAAGGGGAGCGGGATCCCGGTGACGGGCATGAGCGAGATCGCCATGCCCACGTTGACCATGATCTGGAAAGCGAGCATCGCGGCAACTCCGCCGGCGACGTAGGTGCCGAAGGCGTCGCGCGAGCGGTGCGCGATCCGCAGGGCGGAGAGCAGCAGGACGGCGTACAGCGCGAAGAGGATGAGCGCGCCGACGAACCCCAGGTCCTCGGCGAGGCCCGAGAAGACGAAGTCCGACTCCGCGATCGGAAGGTAGCCGAGCGGGGACTGCGTGCCGGCGGTGAGGCCCTTCCCGGTGAGCTGCCCGGATCCGACGGCGATCAGGGACTGGATGATGTTCCAGCCCGCGCCCTGCGGGTCGCTGTAGGGGTCCATGAAGATCGTGAGCCGCGCGCGCTGGTACTCCTTGAGCATGGTCCAGAGGACGGGCGAGGCCGCGATGCCGACCGCCACGAGGGTCGCAAGGTGCCACAGGCGAGCGCCGGCGATGAACGCCATGCCGAAGAACATCCCGAAGAAGACCAGGCTCGTTCCGAGGTCGGGCTGCCGGAAGACCAGCGCCACCGGGGCGGCCAGGATCACCAGGCCGCCGGCGAGCGTGAACGGCGAACGGGGGTCGCGGTCGGCGAACCATTTGGCCAGCACGATGACCATGAAGACCTTCGCGAACTCGCTGGGCTGGAACTTGAAGCCGGCGATGGTCACCCACCGGGTCGCGCCCAGGGTCGTGTTGCCGATGACCAGGACGACCGCCAGGAGCGCGAGCGTGAACACGAAGAAGAGCGGGCCGAACGTGCCGAGCCAGGAGGGGTCCACGAACGCCACGATCGCCAGGAGCGAGAGGCCGATGACCGCGTAGAGGACCCCGCGCAGGACCTGCTGACCGACGTCGCCGGTGAACGTGCGGTCCTCCACCGTGATCGAGTAGCCCATCACCAGGCCGTAGCCGATCAGGAGGAGCGTCGCCAGGAGCAGGAACCAGTCGAGCTCGAGGAGGCGGCGCGCGGTCGGACGGTCGTGCAGGGGCGAGCCGACCTGGGGGATGGCGATGGGGCGGACGCTCATGGCGCGTTCGCCTGCTCTGCGTCCTCGAAGTAGTAGCGCTCGAGGACCGTCTGGGTGAGGGCGACCGCCGGGTTGTAGCAGGTGTTGCAGAGCGACCGGCTCGAGTCGAAGGTGAAGATCACCATCGCCATCTCCGCGGTCGGGTCGGTGTTGTCCTCCTTGGGCACGAAGCTGACGAACCAGTTGTGGAACCCGAGCTTCTGGCGGCCCATGGAGTCCACGCCGGTCGAGAGCCCGAACTCGGCGGTGCCGGTCTTGCCCGCGATGGGCAGCCTGGCCCTCGGCATGTTGGCGTGGCCGATCGTCACGACACGGCGCGCGGACTCGCGGATGAGGCGCAGGTTCTCCTGCGAGACGTCCAGGCGGCGCGCGACCTCGGGCTCCTGCTCGTAGACGAGGGTCCCGTCGGGCGAGCGGACCTCCTTGAGGAGACGCGGCTCGTGGACGATGCCGCCGTTGGCGACGGCCGCGTAGGCGTTCAGGAGCTGCAGGGGCGTGACGGCGACGAAGCCCTGCCCGATGGCGGCGTGGTACGTGTTGCCGAGCGTCCACGGCTCGTCGAAGCGCGTGAGCTTCCAGAGCGGATCGGGCATGATCCCGCCCGCCTCGCCCGGCAGGTCGATCCCGGTGGGTGCGCCGAACCCCAGCATGCGTCCGTACTTGGCGAGAGCTTCGGGCCCCGCACCGCGCTGGCCGGTGATGGGGTTCCCCCCTCCCAGCGTGTAGAAGTAGATGTCGCTGGAGTGCGCGAAGCCGTTCACGAAGTCCACCGCACCGTGTACGCGCCAGTCGAAGAACGGCCAGCCATCGACGCGCAGGACGTTGGAGGTGACGTTCACCACCGTGTTGCGCGTGGCCGCGCCGGTCTCGAGGGCCGAGAGGCCGGTGACCATCTTGAACGTGGACCCGGGCGGGTAGATATCACCGATGGCTTTGTTCACCAGCGGCCGGCGGTCGTCGGAGTTCCACGCCAGCATCTGCGAGCTGGTCACGCCCTGGATGAAGGCGTTGTTGTCGTACGCCGGGATCGAGACCATCGCCAGGATCTCGCCGGTCTGCGGATCCATGGCGATGCCCACCGCCTGCGTGAAGCGGTCCTCGTTCACCCCGCGCTCCAGCTCCTCGTTCAGGAGACGCTGGAGGCGGTCGTCGATCGTGAGCACCACCTGGTTGCCGGGAGTCGGAGGCACCAGGGCCAGAGTGCGGAGCTCGCGCAGGGACGCATCGCGCTCCACCTCGCGCCAGCCGTACGTCCCGCGCAGGTAGCTCTCGTACTGCCACTCGATGCCGGTCTTCCCGACGGTGTCCTGGAGGTAGTAGCCGAGGTCGCGGCGCTCCTCCAGCTCCGCCTCGCTGATGGGCCCGACGTATCCGAGGATCGGTGAGTACAGCGGACCGCTCGTGTACGTCCGCACCGCGTCGCCGCTGACGCGCACGCCCGGGTACAGATCGGCGCGCTCGAGGAGAAGGAGCGCGGTCTCGCGCGCCAGCGGCCGCTCGTTCAGCTTGACCGGCTCGTAGGGGTTCTGCACCCGCTGCGCCGCGATGGCCGCGGCGATCTCCGCGGCGTCCTGCTCGAGGTAGACCGCGAGCAGCGACGCGACCCTCTCCTCCGCGGCCCGCGGCAGGTCCACGGGGATCACGCTCACGGCGAAGCCGGGCTCGTTCTCGGCGAGGGGCACGCCGTTCCGATCGACGACGATCCCCCGCTCCGGAGGCACCGGCACGCGCACGACCCGGTTCTCCTCGGCGAGGGCCCGGTAGTGGGCGCCGTTCACCACCTGCAGGTCCCACAGGCGGACGCTGAGCACGGTGAACATCCCGACCATGGCGAGCGCAAGCGCCGCCAGGCGTCGGGAGCGCACGAAAGACCGGTCACCACGGGCGATCACTAGAAGGGCGACTCCTGCTCCGTAAGTCTGCGGCCCACGCGTGCCAGCGGATACACCACGGCCGCGAGCGCTCCCGTGTAGATACCGACGCCTCCCGTCGCGGCGGCGAGCGCGGCCGCGTCCGGCAGGGGCTGGCCCAGGAACGCCAGGATCCCGACGTAGATGAGCTGGGTGATCAGCGCGGCGATCCCCACGGCGACCGCGCCCGCCGGGAGCGAGATCGGCTTGGCGGCCGGCCTCTCCCCTAGCCCGACCAGGAGCACCCCCGGCAGCGACGCCACGGTGAAGGCGCCGAGCGGTCCGCCGGACAGGAGGTCCGTCGCGAGGCCGGCGATGAAGGCCCACCAGAGCCCCTCCCGCGCGCCGGCCGCCACCGACCAGGACGCCGCGACGAGGATGGGCACGTTCGGGAAGGCGCCTCCCACGACCGCCAGCGGTCCCACCGCGCCCTGGAGGAGCGCCGCGAGCACGGGTACCGCGATGGCAAGCGCTATTCGCATCGGTCCCCCCGGTCGGAGGAACGGAGAGCCGGGCGCTGAGGTACGTCCCGGGTCAGATACCTCTCTTGGTATCGCCGGACAGGCATGCGCGGATCATATGTCGGGCCGGAGCTCGCCGTCCCGACCGCTTGATGCTCTTTTTGGACGCACGCCGTGTTGGTGCGCTAACGCAGGTCCTGCAGTGTGGGCAGGTGCGAACGTAGGTTCTGTTCTGCGCCATCTGGGGTACAATGAGCGCACGTCGAACCTCCTCCACACTCCCTCCACGATGCCAGGCTCGGGACTGTTTCCACGTGGAGCCGGATGGACCGCGCAGACCAGGTGCATGTTTCCACGTGGAGCCGCGCAAGCCCGTGCCGACCGGAGGCGCTCTTGACCGCGATCGCAGTTGCCAACCAGAAGGGTGGAGTGGGGAAGACGACGACCGCCATCAGCCTCGGAGCTGCCCTCGCCGGAATGGGCCGTCGCGTCCTGCTCATCGACCTCGACCCGCAGGGCAACGCCACTGCCGGTCTAGGCGAGTCTCGGGAGCGCGCGTTGTCCGTCCACGGCGTGCTCCTCCGGGAGGCCTCCGTGAGTGAGGCCATCATCCGCACCTCCGTCCCGGGACTTGACCTCCTTCCGTCATCGACCGACATGGCTGGCGCCGAGGTCGAGCTGGTGCCGGCGATGGCCAGGGAGCACCGCCTCAAGGGTGTGCTCGAGCGCATCCAGGGGTACGACGTGGTCCTGGTCGATTGCCCCCCGTCCCTGGGACTGCTCACCATCAACGCGCTGACCGCGGCCGACGAGGTGATCGTTCCCGTCCAGGCCGAGTACCTGGCGCTAGAGGGCCTGGCCCAGCTCCTGGCCACCATCGAGGCGGTCCGGGCGCGGCTCAACCAGAAGCTCTCCGTCCTGGCTGTGGTCGTCACCATGAGCGACCGCAGGAACCGGCTCTCGGTCCAGGTGGCCGAGGAGGTCCGGCGGCACTTCCCGGAGCTGATGGCGCAGACACAGATCCCGCGCTCGGTCCGCCTGGCCGAGGCGCCCAGCCACGGCAAGCCCATCAACGTCTACGACCCGACCTCGCGCGCGACCGAGGCCTACGCGCACTTCGCTCTCGAGGTCGCCGCCCGCCTGGACGCGCGCCGACCCATCGCGCTCGCCGGGGTGGCCTCGTGAGGACCGGACTGGGCCGCGGTCTCGACGTGCTCCTCGGGCAGACGGCGGGCCCCGCGGCCTCAGCGGCCGCCGCTATCAGTTCTGGTATCTCGGAGATCCCCCTGGAGCGCGTCTCGCCCAACCGGCAGCAGCCCCGGAGCAGCTTCCCGGCCCAGGACCTCGAGCGCCTGGCGGATTCGATCCGGCGGCACGGGGTGCTGCAACCCATAGTGGTATCGCGCAGCGACGACGGCTTCGAGCTCGTGGCCGGCCACCGCCGCGTCCTGGCGTCGCGAATGGCGGGCCGGACCTCCATCCCCGCGGTGATCCGGGACGAGGTCAGCGACCGCCTGGAGCTGGCGCTCGTCGAGAACATCCAGCGCGAGGACCTGAACGCGCTCGAGACCGCGCGGGCCTACAAGCTCCTCATGGAGACGTACGGCCTGACGCTGGAGCAGCTCGGCGAGCGGGTGGGGAAGTCCAAGTCCACGGTCGCGAACACGATGCGCTCTCTCCAGGCGCCGCAGCTGCTCCAGGACGCGCTCACCGAGGGCAAGATCAGCGAGGGGCACCTGAAGGCGCTGCTCTCGCTCGACATGTCGGCCGCGATCGCGGCCCTGGGCGACATCATCGCCAAGGGCCTCTCGGTGCGGGAGGCCGAGGCGCTCGCGCGGAAGCTGGCGAAGCCGCGCGACCGGGGCGAGGCGCGTCCCGGCCGGCGCGCGGACCCGGAGCTCCGGGCCGTTGTGAACGAGCTCCGCGCGGCGTTATCCACGAAGGTCGAGATCGTTCGTGGTCGCAAGGGTGGAAGGATCACGATCGCGTTCTACTCGGATGACGACTTCCAGCGCCTCTACGACCTCCTCATCGAAGCCGGGAAGTAGCCGCACGTGGCGATGAGGGCAACACGCAAGAACGGACGGGACATGGCCAAGAGGGGGAGCGACGGCTCCGGCACGGGCGGGTACGGCGCCGACAGCATCCAGGTCCTCGAGGGCCTGGAGGCGGTCCGGCGGCGCCCGGGCATGTACATCGGGACCACCGACCTGCGAGGCCTGCATCACCTCGTCAAGGAGGTCCTGGACAACTCGATCGACGAGGCCATGAACGGCGTCTGCGACCGCATCGATGTGATCATCCACAAGGACGACCGCATCACCGTCAAGGACAACGGCCGCGGCATCCCCGTGGAGAAGCAGAAGCAGACGGGCAAGTCCGCCCTCGAGGTCGTCCACACCATCCTCCACGCCGGCGGAAAGTTCGGCGGCGAGGGCTACAAGGTCTCGGGCGGCCTGCATGGAGTCGGCGTGTCGGTGGTGAACGCCCTCTCGAGCCACCTCCGCGTCGAGGTCCACCGCGACGGAAAGGTCCACGTCCAGGAGTACGAGCGCGGCAAGCCGACGGGACCCGTGCGCGCCATGAGCAAGAACGAGGAGGAGCCGCCCTCCCTGATGTGGAAGCCGCGCACTCGTCTCACCGGCACGATCACGACCTTCGCCCCCGACCCGCAGGTCTTCCCGGTGATCGAGTGGGACGCCGCGATCGTCACGCAGTGGCTGCGCGAGACCGCGTATCTCAACAAGGGCCTGTGGCTCTCGCTGTTCGACGAGCGGACCCGCGGGAGCGAGAGCTTCTACTTCGACGGCGGCGTCGTGTCGTTCGTCCGCCACCTCAACAAGGCCCACCAGATCCTGCACAAGCCGGTCTACGTGGAGCGCACCTTCAGCGAGAACGACACCGTCGTCGAGGTCGCCTTCCAGTACAACGACAGCTTCGCCGAGCGCACCTACACCTTCGCCAACAACATCAACACCCTGGACGGCGGAGCCCACCTCACCGGCTTCCGCACCGCCCTGACCCGGACGCTCAACTTCCACGCGCGGAAGATGAAGGTCCTCCAGGAGTCGGACCCGAACCTCACGTCCGAGGACGTACGCGAAGGGCTCACGGCGATCGTGAGCGTCAAGATGAAGGAGCCGCAGTTCGAGGGCCAGACCAAGACGCGCCTCGGGAACGCCGAGGTGCAGGGACAGGTCGCGACCGCGGTGAACGACGCGCTCGGCCAGTTCCTCGACGAGAACCCGCCGGACGCGCGCAAGATCATCGAGAAGTGCCTGACGGCCTTCCGCGCCCGCGAGGCGGCGCGAAAGGCCCGCGACCTGGTGCAGCGCAAGGGCGCGCTCGACGGCTTCTCGCTGCCGGGCAAGCTCGCCGACTGCCAGGAGCGGGATCCCGAGAAGACGGAGCTCTACCTCGTCGAGGGACCATCGGCCGGGGGCAGCGCGAAGGCTGGGCGCGACCGTCGGTTCCAAGCGATCCTGCCGCTCAAGGGGAAGATCCTGAACGTGGAGAAGGCGCGCGCCGACAAGATGCTCGGCAACGAGGAGATCAGGGCCCTCATCACCGCGCTCGGGACCGGGATCGGCGAATACTTCGACATGAAGAAGCTTCGCTATGGGAAGACGATCCTCCTGGCCGACGCCGACGTGGACGGGTCGCACATCCGGACGCTCCTGCTGACCCTGCTCTACCGCCACTTCAGGCCGCTCATCGAGGAGGGCCGCGTGTACATCGGCCTGCCGCCCCTCTTCCGGCTCCAGCTCGGCAAGGAGATCCGCTGGGCGTACTCGGACGCGGAGCGCGACAAGTTCTTCAAGGACCTCAAGGGACAGGCACGCACGAAGAGGGAGGACCGCAAGGCCAGGAAGCAGGCCGAGCCGGTCGCCTCGACGAACACCGACGAGGGGACCGATGACGGCAGGGGCGGGCGCGATCCCGCCATCGCGCGCTACAAGGGGCTCGGCGAGATGAACCCGGAGCAGCTCTGGGACACCACGCTGAATCCGGCAACGCGAACGCTGAAGCTCGTGACGCTCGAAGACGCCGAGCAGGCGGACGCGGTATTCGATGAGCTCATGGGGACCGAGGTCGAGGGCCGCAAGAAGTGGATCATGGCGAACGCTACGAAGGCGGAGCTCGACATCTAGCGTGATCGACCAGCCGAGCGGAGGCCGCCAATTCCCCGTCGATCTCCAGCAGGAGATGCGGACCGCGTATCTCGATTACGCGATGAGCGTGATCGCGTCGCGGGCGCTGCCAGACGCGCGCGACGGCCTCAAGCCCGTGCAGCGTCGGATCCTCTACACGATGCACGAGATGGGCCTGCGGTCCGACCGCCCGTTCCGGAAGTCGGCCGCGATCGTGGGCGAGGTGATGGGGAAGTACCACCCGCACGGCGACATCCCCATCTATGACGCGCTGGTGCGCTTGGCGCAGGACTTCTCGATGCGCTACCCGCTCATCCAGGGGCAGGGGAACTTCGGGTGCTTCTCGGGCGAGACGAAGGTGGAGCTCACGAACGGCGAGAAGAAGTCCTTCCTCGAGCTCATCGACATGGTCCGCCACGGGCTGCGAGGCGACATCTTCACCATCGACCAGCACCGCAACGTGCGCCTCAAGCCGGTCCGCGCGCCGCGCCTGGTGCGCCGCGACGACCCGGTGGTCAAGGTAACGCTCTCCAACGGCAACGAGGTGGTCTGCACGCCCGATCACCGCTTCATGCTGCGCGACGGCACCTACCGCGAGGCGCAGGCGCTCAAGCCCAAGGACCAGCTCATGCCGTTCGCGCGCACGGCGATCCCCGAGCGGCTGCACCGGACAGGTGCCTTCCCGGTGCCGGCGAGCCTCCAGGTGCGCGTGGAGCGCGTGGAGCCCGCCGGTCGCGCGGACGTGTACGACCTCACCGTCGACATCACTCAGAACTTCGCGCTCGCCGCCGGCGTGTTCGTGCATAACTCGATCGACGACGACCCGCCCGCCCACATGCGATACACGGAGGCGCGGCCCGCCGTCGTTGCCGGCGAGATGCTCGCCGACATCGAGAAGGAGACCGTCGATCTCATTCCGAACTATGACGGCCGCCATCAGCAGCCGGTGGTGCTCCCATCGCGGTTCCCGAACCTGATCGTCAACGGGTCAGCCGGCATCGCAGTGGGTATGGCGACGAACATCCCGCCGCACAACCTGCGGGAGATCGTCGCCGCGATCAAACAGCTCATCGACGACCCCGACGTCACCGCCGACGACCTCTCAAAGGTCGTTCTCGGTCCGGACTTCCCGGGCGGCGGGACCATCTTCCGCTATGAGGAGCAGCGGAACGTGGAGACGGGTGCGACCGAACGGGTGGATGCGATCCTCCGCGCTTACGCCAACGGTCGGGGACGGGTGATCATGCGCGCCAAGGCGCACTTCGAGGAATTGCGCGGCAACCGGTCCGCGATCGTGGTCAGCGAGCTGCCGTATGCGGTGAACAAGGCCTCGCTCATAGAGAAGATCGCCGATCTGGTCCAGAACAAGAAGCTGGCGGGCATCTCGGACATGCGCGACGAGAGCGACCGTGAGGGCATGCGGATCGTCATCGAGGTCAAGCGGGACGACGACCCACGGCGGGTGCTGAACAACCTGTTCAAGCACACCGCGATGCAGTCGGCCTTCAACTTCAACATGCTCGCGCTGGTAGACAAGCAGCCCCGCACGCTCTCGCTCAAGGAGATCCTCCACCAGCACATCGAGTTCCGGCGCGAGGTCATCAGGCGGCGCACGGAGCACGACCTCGGGAAGGCCAAGGACCGCGCGCACATCCTGGAAGGCTTCAAGATCGCGCTCGACCACATCGACGAGGTCGTCAAGACGATCCGCGCCAGCAAGTCCCCGGAGACCGCGCTCGCCTCCCTGCGGACGAAGTTCGGCCTGTCGGAGGTCCAGGCCCGCGCCATCCTCGACATGCAGCTGCGGCGCCTCACGGGCCTGGAGCGCGCGAAGATCGACGAAGAGTACGAGGCGACGATCAAGCTCATCGCCGAGCTCGAGTCGATCCTGGCGAGCCCCCGCAAGGTGCTCACCCTTATCAAGGACGACCTCGACCAGCTGGCCGATACATACGGTGATGACCGCCGCACGAACGTCATGGACGACGTGGTGCGCGAGATGTCCGACGAGGATCTGGTCCAGGACGAGGACGTCGTGATCAGCGTCTCGAGCCGCAACTACGTGAAGCGCATCCCGCTCTCGACGTACCGCGCGCAGCAGCGCGGCGGCCGCGGCGTCATCGGCATGGCGTTCCGGGGGGAGGACGACGTCGAGCACCTCCTGGTCACGCGGACGCACGAGCGCCTTTACGTCTTCACCGACCGAGGGCGCGTCTTCGCGCTGAAGGTCCACGAGTTGCCCGACGCGAGCCGCACGGCCAAGGGCACGCCGATACAGAACCTGCTCGAGGCCATGCAGAGCGGAGAGCGCGTGTCGGCCCTGGTCGCGCTGCGGGACACCTCGAGCGCCGAGCACCTCGTCATGGCGACGCGCCGCGGCTTCGTGAAGAAGACGCCGATCGCCGAGTACAAGAACGTCCGCCGCGCGGGTCTCATCGCCATCCAGCTGCGCAAGGGCGACGAGCTCGAGTGGGTCGCGCCGTGCATGGACAAGGACCGGATCCTCCTCGCCACGAAGAAGGGCAAGGGCATCGTCTTCAAGGCCACGGACGCGCGGCCGATGGGCCGGCAGACCCAGGGCGTGACCGGCATACGGCTTGGCAAGGGCGACCGCGTGATCGGCATGGGGATCGTCCGGCCGAAGACGCAGCTCCTCTCCGTGACCGAGCACGGCTTCGGGAAGCGCACCGACGTGGAGGAGTTCCCGACGCAGGGTCGCGGCGGTCAGGGGGTCATCCTGGCCGCGCTCTCGGCCAAGACCGGCGAGGTCTCGGCGGTCCAGGTCGTGGACGAGGCCACGCAGGAGATCCTGCTCATCACGGGTACGGGCGTCGTGATCCGGGTGGCCCTGGATCAGATCCGCGCCCTCTCCCGCGCCACCCAGGGCGTGAAGGTCATGGCCACCGGCGACGCGAACATCGCCTCGATCGCCAGCTTCAGCGGCGTGCGGACCTCGCAGACGGAGCTCGGCATCAAGGCCTAGCAGCCCGGCTGGGCCCCTGCCGTTACATAGGGAAGCGGGGGGCCGGTCGTACCGGTAGGCGTACGTTCGGGCTATCGGCCGGGTGGCGAAGTAGCGATCCGGGCCTCTTCCCGTTGTCCAGAGCGCGGGCTGGCTGGTACGGTCGGGCTGCGACCGAACGGCCGGATGCCCGCGAGTGGCACGATCCACGCGTAAGGGGAAGGGTCACAC
>JBOGTE010000060.1:0-11373 GCA_050692015.1 Candidatus Limnocylindria bacterium | reverse complement strand
CCGCTACGGCACGGGCGGTCGCCGGCGCGCGAGCGGCGGCCAGGAAGAGCGCGGGCGTGGCCACGGCGGTGATGAACCCGAGGTAGTTCCCGTGGAAGTACCGCGCGAAGAACAGGAACGCCAGGAGGGTGACCGCGTACCCCGTGAGCAGCGTGCGGAGCGTCGGCCGGAGCCAGAGCGCCCTGAGAGCGAGAAGGCCCAGGGGCACCGCCGCCATCGCCTGGAGGATCCAGAAGGGGAAGTCCTGCTGCGCGTACTCGATGACCCCGATCCACATCAGGATCGCGGAGAAGCCCATCCCGGAGATGGGGTACGACCACGCCGCGCCGCCCGCGTTGTACGCGACCACGTCGTCATAGAAGGCGTGGAAGTCGTTCACCAGGAACGGGCCGAAGGTCGCCGCGAGCAGCAGCGCGCTCGGCCAGCCGTGGCGGACGAGCGTCCGCGCGGCGTCGGGCAGCGACCTGGCGCCGCTGCGGCGCAGCACGTAGAGGGCGACGAACGGGAGGAAGACAGCGGCGTGCAGCTTCGACGCGGACGCGACCGCGATCGCCAGCGTCCCGAGCGTCCAGCGCTCGCGCTGGAGCAGCACGACCCCGACGAACAGGAAGGAGAGCACGAAGAAGTCGTTCTTGCCCTCGGCGACGAACGGGAAGAGCTGGGGGTTGAGCCCCACCAGGGCGACCAGGGAGAGGCGCATCGCGGCCGCCCGCGGACCCGCCGGGACCAGCGCCGGCAGGACGGCCAGCGTCGCGAGGAACGCCGGCAGGTAGATGAAGCGCTCGTCCCAGAAGAGTCCGAGGCGGTCGAAGGCGCCGACGAAGGGCACCGTCACGAGGAACGGGAACGGGAAGTACGTCAGGTGGTAGAGGGCCGGGTTGTTGATCATCGGCCAGTAGAAGAGCGAGGTGTCGAGGTAGTCCGCGACGTAGGGGTTCTGCCCCAGGAGGAGCTTGCGGGCAGCGTCCTCGATCATCAGCACGCCGTCGTGGACGAAGGTGTACGGCTTCCCGGTAGCGCGGAGCAGGATGGCCGCCAGGGCCGGCAGCACGACGAACAGGAACAGGATCCAAGCCAGGTGGATCACGCGGTCCCGGGTCAGGAAGCGGCTGCCCAGGGCGTGGTCGCGGAGCGGATAGGCCAGCGCCACCAGACCGCAGGCCAGGAGCCACACCGCGCCCCACAGGCCGGGGAAGAGCTGCCACAGCGGTCCGTCGCCGGTGACCTGGACGATGGTGTGCCGCTCGAAGAGCAGGAGCCAGTTGAGGCCGGCGACGGCGCCGACGACCTTGGCGTCGAGCGACAGCGCCGCCCAGGGCCGGAGCGCCCTGGCCATGGCGCCGATCTTCCCTCCGCTCAAGCGACCTCCCATGTGCCCAGGATCGACGCGGCCGGCTCCGACAGGTACCGCCCTGCGATCTCCAGGAGCCTGTCGTCCGCGGGGCGAAGCAGCGCGACGGCCGCATCTCGGCCGGCGGCTCGGAGCTGCTCGACCGTCGTGGCCTCTCCTGCATCCAGCGCGCCTACCGCGAGGCGCCGCAGCCCGCCGAGGTGCGCTGCCGAGCCGAGCGACCGGCCGATGTCGCGCGCCAGAGCGCGAACGTAGGTCCCCGAGCCGCAGACGATGAGGACGCGTAATGCGGGTGGCTGCCAGCTGGCGATCTCGAGGCGGTGCACGCGCACGCTCCGCGCTTCCAGCGTGAAGTCCTCCCCCGCCCGGTGGAGCGCGTACGCGCGGCGGCCGCCGACCTTCACCGCGGACCGCCCCGGCGGCACCTGCAGAAGGTCGCCGCGGAAGGGGGCGAGCGAGCGGTCGAGGTCGGCGGCGCGGAGGTCGGGCGGCTCCGCGGTCGCGCGCACCTCGCCCTCACGGTCGTCGGTGGTCGTCTCGGACCCGAACAAGACCAGCGCCGCGTAGACCTTCGCCGCGGTGTGCAGCCGGTCCACGAAGCGCGTCGCCGGTCCCGCCAGGATCGGCAGGACCCCGGTCGCGAGCGGGTCGAGCGTGCCCCCGTGCCCCACGCGCCTCATCCCGAGGACCTTCCGCGCCACCGCTACGGCGTCGTGCGAGGTCCAGCCAAGCGGCTTGTCGATCGCGAGGACGCCCCCTGGGACGCGTTCGATCGCCCGGGGGGTGTCGGCGGGGCGCGGAGCCCCCCGCGTCAAGAAGAAGCCAGCCCAGCCGCCCGCTGCGGCGGATCCGCCTGGGCGGCGGCCTGGAGCGCGGCCTGGAGCGCGGCCCGCGCCTCCGCCAGCACGCGCTCGCTGACCTCGTCCACGGTGCCCCGGACGATCGCCCCGGCCGCGCGGGCGTGCCCCCCGCCGCCGAAGCCGCCCATCAGCGCCGCGGCATCCACGAGGGGCGCGAACGGGACCGTCCGGCAGGAGACCTTCACCTCGCCGGGGACGACCCCGTTGAAGAGGAGCGCCACGCGCATTCCCGTGCTTCGGGCGATCTGCTCGATCAGCCCGGTCGCGTCCTCGTCCCTGCCACCGGCGCCTTCCAGGTCCTCGCGCCCGATCCAGGTCCACACCAGCTCGCCATCCAGGTCGCGCTGGATGCGCGCGAAGGCCTGGCCCCAGAGCTTCGTGGCCTCGAAGCGGCGGCTCCGGAAGACGTTGTAGGTGATCGCCGACAGGTCCGCCTGGCGCGAGACGCAGCGGGCGGCCAGCTCCAGCACGCGGCCATCGGTGTTGGGGAACTGGAAGGACCCGGTGTCGGTCATGATCGCCAGGAGGGTCGCGGTCGCCATGGCCGGCGTCCACTGCGCGCCCAGCGCGTCGATGAGCCGGGCGACCATCTCGCCCGTCGCTGCGCTGGTCGCGTCCACCCAGTCGATCGTCCCGAAGCGTGTGTTCGAGGCGTGGTGGTCGATATTGATGAGGGTCATTCCGGTGCGCAGGGCCAGCTTGGCGCGGGAGAGGTCGCCCAGGTCCACGGTGACGAGGACGTCGGCCTCGAGATCCGGCGCGTCGCTCCGGATCCGGTCGGTGCCGCGGATGAAGGCGAAGCTGCTGGGCACCGGGTCGGCGCAGTGCAGGGTCACCTGCTTGCCCAGCGACTCCAGGGCCAGGCCCAGCGCGACCGCCGAGCCGATGGTGTCGCCGTCCGGGTCCCGGTGCGACACGATGGCCACGCGCTTCGCCGAACGCAGCGCCTCTACGACCTCCTTCACTCGCTCTCCTCCTTCGACCGCCGCAGGAGCGCGGAGATGCGCGCGGCGCGCTCCGCGGACCGGTCCTCCACGAACATGAGGTCGGGGACGGCGCGCAGGTCGGTCCGCTCGCCGATCTCGTGGCGCAGGTAGGGCTTCGCTCCGTCGAGGGCGCGCATGGCCTCGCGGCCCGCCTCTTCGTCGCCCAGGAAGCTCACGTGCACGCGGGCCGTGCGGAGGTCGGTGGTCACGTCCACGCCCGTCACCGTCGCGAAGGGGATGCGCGGGTCGCGCAGCTCCTCGCTGATCAGCTGCGCGAGCTCTCGCTGGAGGAGCGCGTTGACCCGGTCGGTCCGCTTGTACGGCATGTCATCCGGTCCGGGGCTTCGCGACGACGACGTAGGCCTCGATGACGTCACCGACGGCGACCTCGTTGTAGCCCTCGAGCGTGATGCCGCACTCGAGCCCCGCGGCGACCTCGCGCGCGTCGTCCTTGAAGCGCTTGAGCGACGCGATCCGCCCGTCGTGGACCGGCGCGCCACCGCGCACCACGCGGGCCTGCGCCCCGCGGCGCACGACCCCGTCGAGCACGGCCGAGCCCGCGATCGTCGTCTTGCCGGCGGTGAACGTCTGGCGGACCTCGGCGTGTCCCAGGACCTGCTCCACCATCTCCGGCTCGAGCAGCCCGGTGAGGGCCTTCTGCACGTCGTCGATCAGCTCGTAGATGACCTTGTACTGGCGCACGTCCACCACGAGCTGCTCTGCGGCGCGCTTGGCGGCGACGTCCACCTTGTTGCTGAAGCCCAGCACCACCGCGCTGGAGGTCGCGGCCAGGTTCACGTCCGACTCGCTGATGTCGCCCACGCCGCTGTGGATGATGTTCAGGGCGACCTCGTCCTGCGGCAGCTTGGCCAGCGAGGAGCGGATGGCCTCCAGCGACCCCTGAACGTCGGCCTTGAGGACCGCCCGGAGCTCCTTGGCCTTGCCCTCCTTGACCTGCGCGAACATCTCGTCCAGCGTCGCCGGGCGCTCGCCGCCGGCACCGGCCGCGCGGCGCCGCTGCTCCTCCTCGACCGCGGCCTTGGCCGTCTTCTCGTCCGGCACGGCGCGGACGACGTCCCCAGCCTCGGGCACGTCCGGAAGGCCCAGGATCTCCACGGGACGGGAGGGCTCCGCGCGGTTCACCGTCTTCCCGCGGTCGTCCACCATCGCGCGGACGCGGCCGAACGTCGTCCCCACGACGACGATGTCGCCCCGCTCGAGCGTCCCCGTCCGCACGAGGACTGTCGCCACCGGGCCGCGTCCGCGCTCCAGGTGCGCCTCGACGACGCTGCCGATGGCGGCGCGCTCCGGGTCCGCCTTGAGGTCCCGGAGGTCCGCGACCAGCCCGATGACGTCGAGCAGGTCGTCGATGCCCGCCTTGGTGCGGGCGGAGACGGGGACGAGGGGCACCTCGCCGCCGTAGTCCTCGATGGTCACGCCGGCCTCGGCGAGCTGCGACTTCACGCGGTCGGGGTCGGCATCGCTCTTGTCCACCTTGTTGAGCGCCACGACCATCGGCACGCCCGCCGCCCGCACGTGGGAGATGGCCTCGACCGTCTGCGGCTGCACGCCGTCGTCGGCGGCGACCACGAGGACGGCGATGTCCGTGATGGAGGCCCCGCGGGCGCGCATGGCCGTGAACGCCTCGTGGCCGGGCGTGTCGATCCAGGTGATCTTGCGGCCGTTGTGCTCGATCTGGTAGGCGCCGATGTGCTGGGTGATCCCGCCCGCCTCGCGCGAGGTGATGTTGGTCTGGCGGATGGAGTCGAGCAGGCTCGTCTTCCCGTGGTCCACGTGGCCCAGGATCGTGATCACCGGCGCGCGCGGACGCAGCCGTGCGGGGTCGTCGTCGGTCCAGAGGACGGGCTGCGCGCCCGGCGCGGACTCCTCGGTGACCTCCTCCGGCTCGGGCTGCGCCTCGGGGACCACGTCGAAGCCGAGCTCGGTCCCGATGAGGGACGCCGTGTCGTAGTCGATGGTCTGGTTGACCGTGACCATGAGGCCCATGTTCACCAGGGCCTGGATGACGTCCACGACCGACAGGTCGAACGCCCGCGCGAGGTCGCCCACCCTGATCGAGGCCGGCACCACGACCGGAGGGCGGCCTTCGGGCGCCATTACCGCTACGGGCGCGGGCTGGGGGGCCTGCTGGGGCGGCGTCGATCCGCGGTCCGGCCGCCGGCGCGGGCGCGGTCCGCGCATGGGTGGGATGCGGCGCGGTCTGGCCTTCGGCATCTAGCTCGTTCTAGCCCTTTCTCTCGTCGCTTGCTCCAGCTCGGCGCGGAGCCGGTCTCGCGTCGGAGCGTCGATCGTGACCTCGAGCGCTCGCGCCAGCGAGCCCTCGGTCAGGCCGCGCTCCAGGCAAGCCGCGTCGGCGCAGACGTACGCGCCTCGTCCCGCCGCCTTGCCCCGCGCATCGACGCTCAGCGTCCCCGTGCCCGCCGCCCGGACCACCCGGACCAGCTCGCGCTTCGCGCGCCCGGTGCGGCATGCGACGCACGTCCGCTGCGGCAGCGGACGGCCTGCCCTACCGGCGATCCTTCCTCTTCTTCCCGCCGAGCAGGGCGCGGTCCTCGTCCTCGAGCTCGGTCTCGTCGGCGAGGGCCGACTCGGCCTCGGCCTCCACGACCAGCTCCTCGCGGATGGCGTTCTCGTCCTCGGGCTCCGCCGGTGCGGCCTCGACTTCCGCGGCCTCGGGCTCCGGCTCGGGCTCGCTCTCGGCGGCGACCTCGGACTCGCTGCGGATGTCTATCCGCCAGCCAGTCAGCTTGGCGGCCAGGCGGGCGTTCTGGCCCTCCTTGCCGATGGCCAGCGAGAGGTAGCGGTCCGGCACGATCACGTACGCCGTCTTCTCCTCGGTCACGATGTCCACGCGGACGACGGGCGCCGGCGAGAGCGCGTTCGCCACGAACTTCTCCGAGGCGTCGTCGTACTGCACGACCTCGAGGCGTTCGCCCCCCAGCTCGTTGGAGATCGCCTGCACCCGCAGGCCCCGCTGGCCGACGCAGGCGCCGACCGGGTCGAGCCCTGCCTGCCGCGACCGCACAGCGATCTTGGTGCGCGAGCCCGGCTCGCGCGCGATGCCCATGACCTCTACCTGCCCGTGGTAGATCTCGGGCACCTCGAGCTCGAACAGGCGCTTCACCAGACCCTTGTGCGCGCGGCTGACGATGATCTGCGGCCCGTGGATGGAGCGGCGCACCTCGAGGACCAGGACCTTGCGGTGCTGCCCCGCGAAGTAGCGCTCGTGCGGCGCCTGCTCCGAGCGCGGCAGGATGGCCCTGGCCTTGCCGAGGTCCATGATCGCGGACCCGGCCTCGAAGCGGTCGATGACCCCGTTGATGATGTCGCCCTCGCGGTCGGCGTACTCGGCGTAGACCTGCTCGCGCTCGGCCTCGCGCAGGAACTGCTGGATCATCTGCTTGGCCGTCTGCGCGCCGATGCGGCCGAGGGCGGCCGCCGACTCCTCCATGGGGATGACGTCGCCGAGCTGCGCGTCCGGCTTGAGCTTCCTCGCGGAGTCGATCTGCAGCTGGATCCGGGGGTCCTCGACCTTGTCCACGACCGTCTTCAGCAGGTAGATCTTGAAGGCGCCGGTCTGCCCATCGACCTTGACGTCGATGTGCTCCTCGTCGCCGTAGGCGCGCTTGATGGCGCGCCCGATGATGTCGCTGACGACCTCCTTGGGGAGGCCCTTCTCGGCGGAGAGCTGTGCGAGACCGGTCACGAGATCACGGTTCACCCGTCCGCCCTCCCCTACATATATGTCGTTCTGCTTCGGGCGACAAAAAAAGTGGGGTCGTCCCACTCTCGCGGAGCCCGAAGAACGCGGGCGCCGCCCGCGTCACGCACGACTATACCACCGGCGCCGCTTTCCGGAGCGCCGCGCGCACCCGCTCCTCCGTCGTGGCGGTCTTCGCGGCGGGCGCGTTCCGCAGCGCTGCGGCCGCTTCGGCGGCCGTATAGCCGAGCGCCTGGAGTGCCGCCAGCGCCTCGTCCTCGACCGGGGAGGCCGCCGGCAGCTGGTCGCCGGACACCAGCCCCGCGACCTTGCCGCGCAGATCCACGACCAGGCGCTCCGCCGTCTTCTTCCCCACCCCCGGCGCGCGCGCCAGCGCGGCGATGTCCCCGCCGGCGATGGCCGCCGCCAGGTCCGCGGTGCGCGAGATGGAGAGGAGCGCCAGCGCGGCGCGCGGGCCCACGCCGCTGACCGACGTCAGGAGCTCGAAGAGCGCCAGCTCCTCGCGGGTGGCGAAGCCGTAGAGGAACTGCCCGTCCTCACGCACCGCGTGATGTGTGTAGAGGAGCACCTCGTTGCGCTCCGGCTGGCGAGGGACGAAGACCTTGTAGCCCACGCCCGCGACGTCGAGCACGACGTGGTCGGCGCCGCGCGACACGATCGTGCCGCGTACCTGCGCGATCATGGGGTACCCCGCGAGCCCGAGCGGAGCGAGGGCGAGTGGGGCATGGTCACCGCGCGCGGGCGACGGCGGCGCTGAACGCGGCGCGGTGCGCGTGCGTGAGGGCGATGGCCACGGCGTCGGCGACGTTGTCCTGGGTGATGGGCGCGTCGAGCGCGAGGACCAAGTGCAGCATGCGCTGGACCTGCCCCTTGTCGGCGGAGCCGGAGCCGGTCACCGCGACCTTCACCTCCTGAGGCGTGTACTCCGCCACCTCCAGACCGGCGCGCGCCGCGCAGACCAGGGCGATGCCGCGCGCCTCGGCCACGCGCATCGCGGTCTTCACGTTCTTGTTGAAGTAGAGGCGCTCCAGGGCCATGGCGGTGCAGCCGTGCGCGCCGATCAGGCCGTCGATGGCGTCGGCTATGGCCAGGAGCCGCTCGGCGGTGCTGCCGTGCTCGGGCGTGGGGATGAGGCCGCGGCTCACGACCCGGGGTGGCTCGCGCGAGGGGTCGAGGAGCGCGAAGCCCATGCCAGTCGTGCCGGGGTCGATGCCCAGGATCACGCCGAGCCTCAGACCGCCGCCGTCTGGAGGACTTCCTCAGGGATGTCGAAGTTGGCGTGGACCTTCCCGACGTCGTCCAGCTCCTCGAGCGCCTCGACCAGCCGGAGCAGGGTCTGCGCGGCGTCGGCGTCCACCCTCACCGTCGAGGTCGGGCGCATCGACATCTCCGCCGAGGCCACCTTGACCCCGCCGGCCTCGATGGCGCGCTTCACGCGCTCGAAGTCCTTGGGCGCCGTGTAGACGGTCACGAGGCCCTCCTCGGTCTGCACGTCCTCGGCGCCGGCGTCGATCGCCAGAAGCGAGATGTCGTCCGCGGAGTCAGCGGGCGCATCCACCTCGATGACGCCCTTCTGCTCGAAGAGCCACTGCACCGATCCGCTCTCGCCGAGCTTCCCGCCGTGGCGGCTGAACGCGGCCCGGATCTCAGGCGCGGTGCGGTTGCGGTTGTCGGTGGTGGCCTCGACCATGACCGACACGCCGCCGGGCCCGTAGCCCTCGTACACCACGCTCTCGAGCTGCGCGCCCTCGCCGCCGCCGGTCGCGCGCTCGATCGCCCGCTGGATGCTGTCCTTGGGCATGTTGACGGCGCGGGCCCGGTCGATCGCCAGCCGCAGGCGGAAATTCGCGTCCGGGCTTGGCCCGCCCTCCTTGGCCGCGATCATGACCTCGCGGGTCATCTTGGTGAAAAGGTTCCCGCGTTTGACGTCCGCGGCGCCCTTCTGGCGCTTGATCTGGGACCACTTTGAATGGCCGCTCACAGTGGCGGATATTAGGGCAGACACCCCTTCCTGAAGCGCGCATAAGGAGTCGCTTCCATGGCTCTGACAGCTCCCGAGAAGATCCGCAACGTAGCCGTCGTCGGCCACGGCGGGTCCGGCAAGACGACCCTGGTCGAGACGCTGCTCCACGTCATCGGCGCGACCACCCGGCTGGGCAAGGTCGATGACGCGACCAGCATCCTGGACACCGATCCGGAGGAGCAGAAGCGTCACATCACCATCAACGTGGCGCTCGCGGCGCTCGCGCACGACGGGACCAAGATCAACTTCCTGGACACGCCGGGATTCGCCGACTTCGCGGGCGACCAGAAGGCAGGCCTGCGCGTCGCGGACAGCGCCCTCGTGGTCGTGGACGCCTCCGCCGGGATCCAGGTCGGGACCCAGCTGGTCTGGCAGGAGCTGGAGCGCCAGAAGAAGCCGCGCGTCGTCGTCGTCGGCCGGCTCGACCGCGAGAACTCGGACTTCGACGGCGTCCTGCGGCAGCTGCGGGAGGCATACGGGATCCGCGTCGTCCCGCTGCACGTCCCGGTGGGCGCCCACCAGGAGCTCGAGGCGACCATCGACCTGCTGCACGGGACCGTGCTGAAGGGCCCCAAGGACCCGGTCGGCGAGATGGCCGAGGCGGACCGCGAGCGCGTCGGGGAGTACCGGCGCCAGCTCGTCGAGGCGATCGTCGAGACGGACGAGGGCCTGCTCACGCGGTACCTCGAGGGCGGGGAGATGTCGTACGACGAGCTCCGCGACGCCCTGCACGCGGCGGTGCGCGACGGACGGGTCGTGCCGGTGATCGCGACGAGCGCCGTCAAGAAGGTCGGCTTCGCGGGGCTGCTCCTGACTGTCGCCGAGATGCTCCCCTCCCCGGCGGAGGGCGGGGCCGCGATCGGAAAGACGCCGGGCGGCGAGGAGATCGCGCGAAAGCCTTCGCACGACGAGAAGCTGTCGGCGTACGTGTTCAAGACACTGGCCGACCCCTTCGTCGGGAAGCTCTCATATGTCCGCGTGTACTCCGGCGTGCTGCACGGCAACGGACCGGTGTACGACGCGACCGCCGGAGAGGCGGAGCGCGTGGGCCAGATCTTCTTCCTGCGCGGCAAGGACCAGGAGGTGACCGACGCCGTGGGCGCGGGCGACATCTGCGCGATCCCGAAGCTCAGCGCCTCCACGACCGGGTCCACCCTCTGCGAGAAGGACGCGCCGATCGTGTACGCGCCCATAGAGTTCCCGCCGCCGTCCTTCGGCGTGGCCATCGAGCCCGTCAGCAAGCAGGACCTTGACAAGCTCGGGACGGCGCTCCACCGGCTCGTCGAGGAGGACCCCACGCTGCACGTGCGGCGCGACGACGCCACCCACGAGTCGATCCTCTCCGGGATCGGCGAGTCGGCGATCGAGGTCGCGGTGCACAAGCTCAAGGACAAGTTCGGCGTCGCGGTGGAGACGCGCACGCCGCGCGTGCCATACCGGGAGTCGATCCGCGCCAGGGCCCAGGCCCAGGGCCGCTACAAGCGTCAGACCGGCGGTCACGGCCAGTTCGGCGACGTCTGGGTCACGGTGGAGCCGCTCACGCCGGGCTCCGGGGTCGAGTTCGCGACCAAGGTCGTGGGCGGGTCGGTGCCGAAGAACTTCTTCCCCGCGGTGGAGAAGGGCATCCGCGAGACCGCGGAGAAGGGCGTGATCGCCGGGTACCCGCTCTCCGACTTCCGGGCGACCCTCTACGACGGCTCGTACCACACGGTGGACTCGAGCGAGATGAGCTTCAAGATCGCCGGGTCCCTCGCGCTCCAGAGCTGCGTGAAGGAGGCGCAGCCCTACCTGCTCGAGCCCATCGCGGACCTCGAGGTGCTGGTACCGGAGGACCACATGGGCGACGTCCTCTCCGACCTCAACTCGCGGCGCGGACGCGTGCTGGGGATGGAGGACGCCGGCGCGGGCCTGCGCCGCATCAAGGCCCACGTACCGCTGGCCGAGACCTTCCGCTACGCGACGGACCTGCGCTCCATGACCGGGGGGCGCGGGACCTTCTCGAGCAGCGTCCTGGGCTACGAGGAGTGCCCGACCCACATCGCGCAGAAGGTGATCGAGGCGCACGAGACGCAGGCACAAGAGGCGGCCGCAGCCCGCTAGTTGTTGCCTCCGGGCGGAGGCTCCGGGATCAGCGCCTCGCTGGCCGGGTTCAGCTCGCGGGCGCGCTCGAACGCCACCTGCGCCGCCGCCTCGTCGCCGCGCTGCAGGGCCAGGAGCGCCCGGCCGAAGTGCGCCTCCCAGATGCCCGCGTCCGCGGCCAGCACCAGGTCGAACCCGGCCTCCGCCTCGGCCATCCTCGCCACGTCGCCCTCCACGGCTATCCGGCCCGCGTCCTCGAGGGCCCGCTCCAGCTCGGGGTGCTGGAGGCTGAGCAGCAGCCGGCGCGCGCCGGCCACGACCTCGGGCTCCCC
>JBOGTE010000059.1:0-11435 GCA_050692015.1 Candidatus Limnocylindria bacterium | reverse complement strand
CGGCCGATCTGGCGGCGCTGCTAGCCCGCCTGTACGAGCGCTACCGCGCCGACCACGCCGCCGCCTGAGCGGCGCCCACACCGGAATTCGGTAGTCCGTCTGGGACCCTCGAGCCCGAAAAGCAGGGTGCCAGACGCCTTTGGCTGAGCTAGAAGGGAGACCCATGCGCTATCCGGTTGTGATCGAGCCCGGCACGGAGTCAGAGGCCTGGGGCGTGATCGTCCCCGACCTGCCGGGATGCTTCTCGGCCGGCGATACGTTGGATGAAGCGCAGCGCGCCACCGAAGAGGCGGCAGCTGCCTGGATCGACGCCGCCCTCGACGCTGGCGAGGCGATCCCCGCACCGTCGGACTTCGACACGATCCGCAGCATGGAGGAGTACGAGGGTTGGCTTCTCGGTGTCGTCGAGGTCGACCCCGGACTCTTGGACGACACCGTGGAGCGCGTCAACATCACGCTGCCGCGCCGCGTACTGCTGCGTGCAATAACAAGCGTGTTATACTTGCGCAGTGTGGAGGGTTGTCTACCTTGAAGAAGCGGAGCAGGAACGGTCGATGCTGCCGAAACCGGAGCGCAACGCACTGATTCACGCCGACGAGAAGCTCGAGGCGTTCGGGCCCCAGCTCGGCTACCCGCACACCAGCTCGGTCCGTGGTTTCCCCGCTCTGCGCGAACTCCGGCCCAGAGCGGGACCAAGTCCATGGCGCACCCTCTACCTGCAGCTCGGTCAGGCCTTTGTCGTCGCCGCGATCGCACCAGACGGCGAGAGCGACCGACGGGATTCGAGCGCGCTGCACGTCAAGCCGTCGCCAGGTTGGCGAAGCTGGAGGATAACTAGTGTTGTGTCTCCAACATGGCTTCACCATCTGCGCGGCCCTCTTCGCCGCTGGCGGCGTTGCGCTTCCTCGACATAGCCCCAGCTATGCCTGCGTCAGCGCGCCTTGCCAGCGACGAAGATGACTCGCGCATCTGGCAAAGCCATGTTGGAGACACAACACTAGATGAGCCCAAAGCTGTCGGAATTGAAGAGCGCGCAGCAGATCCACGAGGAGGAGCTGCGCGATCCGGAGATCCGAGCGGAGTATGAGCGCACGGCGCTAGCTCACGCGGTCGCCATGCGGATTATCCGGTACCGGGCGGAGCACGGGCTGACGCAGTCGGCGCTGGCGCGCCAGCTCGGCATGCAGCAGCCGGCGATTGCTCGCCTCGAAGCCGGAGACCACGAGCCGTCACTGGCCACTCTCGCGCGGCTCTCTCAGGGCCTCGGAATCACCTTCCACGTGGACATCACACCCGACGCCGTGGATCTGCGCGCAACTGCTTGAGCCCCGGGAAGGCTCGACAACGAAGAGGCCCCCGGAGACGGGGTGCCAGGCATCTCGTTCGGGAATCACGAGGGCCTTCACTCCAGAGTCTTGACCATGATCAGGTCGGCCTGGGGGTCCGATCCGAGCTGGAACACGTGGGAGCCGACGACGACGAACCCCCATCTCTCGTAGAACGCGATGGCCCGGTCGTTGTGCTCCCAGACGCCGAGCCACACCGTCTTGCAACCCCGCACCGCCGCCTCTTCCAAGCACGCCCGCATGAGCGCCGAGCCGAGTCCGTGACCGATCGCGTCGCGCTCGACGTACAGCCGTTCGATCTCGATCGGGTCGGGTCCCGTGACGCTCGGCTCCGGCGCTCCGGTGCGCAGCTTGGCATAGCCGCCGGGTTCGGTTGCTCCGTCGGCGAAGGCCAGGAAGAACGAACTGTCCGGATCGGCGAGCGCGAACCGCACCCGCTGCAGCGAGAACGCACCCCGCACGTACGCGTCCATGTCAGACGCCGTGTTGGTCGCGGCGAACGTATCCCGGAAGGTCCGTTCAGCAAGCGCCGCCAAGGTCTCGGCATCGGCCGCCTCGGCACGGCGTATTTGGAGTCGTTGCCTCATGTACGTCGTTCGGCCAGAACGGACGCGGCGAGGGAGGATACTTCGAAGGATGTGGTGCCCAGGGGCGGAATTGAACCACCGACACCGGCATTTTCAGGGCTTCGTATGCCGGTTTTAGCCAGTTTGCACTAGATTCCGTCCGGTACCGTAACCACTGTGGCTTCAAGGGGTTTGTGGTACAATCGGTTTCGTGAGATACCACGAAGGATCGTCGCCGTGCGTCCATGTTGCGTCCACCAGTGGACGCACGTAACACCGGCATCCTGATTGAACAAGGGCGCCGCCGAGGCTATCGGCGAGCGCCCCATGGCAGAGGAGGGTGCTATGTCCACCGTCTCCACCACCCCCGAGTCTAGCCCGCTGACGGATAGGAGCGCGCGCGCGCTCAGGCCCCGTGCGAGCCTCTACGAGGTCCCGGACGGCACCATCGCCGGCCTGAAGCTGCGCGTGATGCCGTCCGGCGCGAAGACCTGGAGCTATCGCTATCGCGTCGGCCGCGGTGAGCGGCGCGTCTCGCTGGGGCCGTTCCCGGCCCTGGGGCTGCGAGCCGCGCGCGACCTGGCGCGTGACCACCTGCTGGCTGTCCGGAAAGGTGCTGATCCGTCGGCCGCGCGCCGCTCCGGCCGCGAGGACCCGACGGTGCGCGAGCTGTTCGACGACTGCCTGGAGCGCCACTGGAAGCGCAGGGCGGCCACCTGGCGCGATATCGAGCGCCTGCTCGCCGGCAACCCCAACGGCCCCTCGCGCGGCGCCATTCCGCGGCACTGGTGGACTCGCCCGGCTCGTGACATCACACCTCGGGACGTGATCCGGCTCTTGGACGACATCGTCGAGGCCGGTCACCCCGCCACGGCCGACAAAGTCCACGCATTTCTGGGCAAGATGTTCCGCCACGGTGTGCCGCGCGGCATGGTGGATTCCAATCCGGTTCGTGACGTGCCCAAGCCGCACGGGCTGGTCGTGCGTGACGCCGACCCGCTCGCGCCCCGGCAGATCCGCAAGCTGTGGTCGGTGCTGACGCGCGAGCACCCCGTGATCGCCGCGTTCTATCGGCTGCGCTTGCTGACGCTCCAGCGCGGCCGGCAGGTGCGGATGATGCGCTGGGAGGACATCGAGCACACCGAGGACGGCCGCGTGGGCTCCTGGTGGACGGCGCCGGGGTCGTCGACTAAGAACCAGGAGCCGGATCGCGTCTTCCTGAATGCCCCGGCACGCCGCGAGATCGAGCGCCTGCGCCCGCTCACCGGCGCCGGCGAGTACGTGCTCGCGTCACCGCGCCTTCCCGGCCAGCCGCTCTCCCCGCTGCAAGGCGGCTCGCGACGCATCCGTGAATCTGCCGGGCTGCCGCACGACTGGGCGCGTGACTTCCGACTGACCGGCACAACGTGGCTCGCCGAGCGCGGCGTCTCGCCGCACACCTGCGACCGAGTGCTCGGCCATAAGGTCGCCGGCGTCATCCGTCACTACGACCGCTACAGCTACGACGGGCCGAAGCGCGAGGCCGTGACCCGGTGGGGCGACCGGGTGCTGGAGATCCTGCTGCGCCGGAGGGCCGAGCCGGGCAAGGTGGTCGAGATCCGGGGGCGCGCGTGAAGCTGCCCACGCCCGCCAATCTTATGGCCTACCTGACGGCCGATCCGAGCGCCGGCGCGGATTTCGACCTGACGGCCCCGAGGCTGCGCCAGCCGGAGGGGGGGAGCGATCCGACCGCGAGTGAGTTCCTCGACGTCCTGTTCCTGGACGCCGCCGACGTGCCGCGCGCGCACGCGGCCGCGAGGCGTGGAGGGGCGCCCGAGTGGCGGCGTCGCGTTCTCGCCTGGCGACTGGAAGGTAACTCGCCGCCGCGCCGCGGCCGTGGCCGCCCGCCCGATTATGAGACAGCGCTCAAGGTTGCGATCATGGGCATGGCCGGGTACACCTGGGCCACGGTCGCGGAGAAGCTCGACACGCAAGCAGAAGGGGTCGAGATACAGGACCTCCAGCGCAAGACCTTGCGAGCGATCAAGGCGCGACGGAAAATGATCCTAGCCAACCGCGAGTACATGGTCGCCGGCTACCTCGCGGCATTCCCCGAGTGACGTTCGGCGCCTCACCGCCGCGGCTCGACCCCCGCTAGCTCACCGCCACCCAAGATAGGCAGAATTCGGCGCGAATTCTGCCCTTGTGTGCTGCGCGTGCCTTCGCGAAACTTGAAATCTGGAGGTACGCGATGGCAATCGAAGCAACACTGGCATCCCCGGACAGAGTTTTGCGCCCGGCCGAGTTGTGCGCCTTGCTCGGCGTAGGCAAGGTCAGCTTGTGGCGATGGGTCGGCGCCGGATTGTTCCCACCGCCGATGCGGCTTGGCCCTGCCGCCACCGGCTGGCGGTGGTCGACCGTGGAGCGGTGGCTTGACGACCGCGAGAGCGACGCCGAGCAGCGCGCCGCCACCGGGGCGGGGGGAGCGTGATCGGTGGCCGCCAAAAGCGCGACCGCCGGCCCTGGCGAGGCCGGCGGGGCGCAACCGAAAACCGAAACAGCGTGCGATCCCGATCCTAGCACAGTCGCGCCGGCCGCCGGCCGAGCCGCTTGGGCGAGGCGCTACGCCGAGCTGGGACTGGGCGTGTTCCCGCTCGCCCACGGTGACAAGGCGCCGCTCATCGCAAAGAAGGACGGCGGCAACGGCTTCCACGACGCAACCACCGATCCCGAGCGAATCGCCGGGTGGTGGCGCCGCTGGCCGCTCGCGAACATCGGGATCGTGCCGCCTCAAGGCTGTTTCGTTCTCGACATAGACGATCTGGAGGCCCTTCAGGGCCTGCGAGCCCTGGACTGTGCTCTGCCGACAACGGTGACGCAGAGGACGCCGCGGCCCGGGCTCCACCTCCTGTACCGCATGCCCGCCGGCCTGCACGCGCGGACGATCCCTAAGTGTAGTTCTCTCGACGTCTTCGGCGTCGAGGGCCTGGAGACGAAATGTCATGGCGCCGGCTACATCGTTGCGGCACCGTCGACGACGTACGGCGACGGGTACGAGTGGGAGACACCGCCGCTGCCCCGCAACATCACCGAAGCGCCGGCATGGCTCGTGGATCTCGTCCGGGTGCGCGAGCGCGACGACACCGCGCCGGCTCCCGTCGTCGAAGCCGAGATCCCGGAAGGAAGGCGCAACGGGACGCTGACGTCGCTGGCTGGCACGATGCGACGGCGCGGGTTCGAGGAGCAAGCGATCCTGGCCGCGCTCGTCGAGACGAACAGGAGCCGCTGCGCGCCGCCGCTCCCGCACGCGGAAGTTGCGGCGATCGCGCACTCGGTGGCGCGCTACGAGCCGCCGGCGACTCACGCGACTGACGGCCAGGGCTCCGAGGCCAACACCGACCCCGAGACCTTGGGGGCGTTCGCCGTGCCGATCGGCGAGTTCGTCGCCGACGCCCGCGAGGCTCCCGAGCCGCTGCTAGGCACACCGGACGATTGCCTGATCCCCGCCCGAGGGCTCGCCATGCTGATCGCGCGTGGCGGCAAGGGGAAGACGACACTCGCGATAGACCTCGCCCTGCACCTGGCGGCTGGAATCGAGTGGCTCGGCTTCGTCGTGCCGCGGCCGCTGGCCGTGCTATTCGTTGAAAACGAGGGTCCGAGAGAACCGTTCCGCCGCAAGCTGGAGCGCCGCCTGGCCACCTGGCCGCACGAGATCCGCGGTGCGCTCTACGTCTACGACGACACCTGGGGCGCTGCACGGCTCGACGCCGAGGCGTTCGTTGAACGCTTGAACGACTTCTGCGACGAACACGCGATCGACCTCGTGATCGGCGATCCCCTCGACTCGCTGGGGATGGAAGGGGAAGGATCGCCGTCTGAAACGCGGGCCATGATCGACGCCATGAAGGGCGCCGGGTTGTTCTCACAACGCGCGTGGATCTGCCCGCACCACAGCCGCAAAGAGCGCGCCGAGGACATCGTAGACGCCGCGTCCGGCGCCTGGGGCGGCAGGCCCGACACCATGCTGGTGCTGGAGAAGCGACCGGAGAACCGCGCGCAGCTCTACTTCGCCAAGACGCGCTGGGGCGGACGCGCCCGCCAGCCGTACATCCTCGCCTTCGACTCCGAGACCGAGACATTCGGCTTCCTCGCCGAAGGAAGCGAAGAGCGCGACCTCGCTGGGGAGATCCAAGAGCTCCTGAGCACCCGCCAGTGGCTGACGGCCAAGGAAATCTCGGCCCAGACGACCGGCATCGGCGCGCGCCTCGACGGCGTGATCGCGACGCTCAGGAGCGCGCCCGACCTGTTTGTCTCGTGTACCGGAGACGCCGCGCGAGCCCTCGGCAGGAGATCGAACGCGACGCTGTGGAACACGGCTGAAGGGGTTCCCGAAGCCCGGGAACCGTTGGGAACACAAGGCCCCGGCAGGGGGGTTGCGGACGCTAACGGTAACGGGTTCCCCCCTATAGGGGAACCCGTTACCGTTACCGTTACCCCCCCGACCCCTCAAGGGGTTCCCGAAGCCCGGGAACACTTGGCCCCGGAACACTCGCCCCGAGCCGACGGGTCGGCCGATGCCGCCGGCGCGGTGGCGCCTACTGCCCGGGGTGCGGAGCGAATGCGCGAACCGGGGGAGGACTGACGACTTTCCGGTGACGGCAGTCACGCCAACGCCCTGACAGAGGAGACACGAACATGGCTGACGATGCGATCGACACGAGAGAAGAAGAGACGCGAAGGATGACGCGGGACATCTACGTGGGCGCCTGCATTCTAGAGCGGGAGAGTGACAGCTTTTTTGATGATGTCTGTCTTGACTTGATATTCTAGAGAGCCGTTCGTGCGGCCGAGCACTTCAGTAGAGCGTGGAGCTAGTAGCGCGAGGGGCCGAGTCGGGCGCGGCGGAGCGACAAAAACCCCCGCGGACGGCGAGAAAGAGTTCGGCATCGTCCATGCCGGTGTTGAGGTGCTACAATGGCAACCGTGAGCGAGCGATTCTCCCCATCTACTCCAGCCGTGGACGCGACGTGGACGCCGTCTGCTGAACGCGCGGCGAATAGGAACGGCGACGGCCGCGATCCCGCCACCGGCCAGTTCCTGCCCGGCAACACTGCCGCTCTGATCCACGGAGGCCGCTCCGAGCGCCTGCAACGCCGCATGGAGGAAGAAGCGGCCGAGGCGCTGGCCGAACGCCGGCTGGAGATCGTCGAAGACCTTGGCGGTGCAGGCGATCTATCCCTTGTCGCGTCAGATGTCGTCGACCGGTACTGCACGGCCACGGCCCTACTTGGCTGGATGGAACGCCGGCTTCTCGCCGAAGGATGCTTGACCGGCAAGGGCCGGCGCAAGGCGCTCCACGGTGCATACCTCCAGCAGCTCGACCGTGTGACCCGGCTCGCCGCCCTGCTGGGCCTGGACCGGGAACCGCGGGAGGTCAAGGGGTGAGGCTCTTCGAGCGCCCAGATTGGCGCCGCCGGTACGACGTGCGGGGGCGTTACAGGGGGGCGCCTCGCCGGCGGGCGCTTCCCCTGCCCGAGCTGCTGGCCCGGCTGGTAGCCGGCGAGATTGGCGTCCTCGAAGCGGTGCGCCTGGTGAGGCCCGATCCGCAAGCGCAGGATGCAGCGTTGGAAGCCGTCGCGCCGGAGATCGCGGCGAAGGCCCGGCTCGCAGCGAAGGCCCGGGTCGCGGAGAAGGCACGGCTTGGGCGCAGCAAGCTCAAGCGCAAGAAGGGCGAGCTGGTAGCGGCGGCACCTCGACAGCTCATCGGTGGCGTCGATCCCGAAGAGGCCGCAGCGCGGGCTGCGGTTCTGGAAGCGTGGGATCGTCGCGACAACGGCTTGCCCGGGGAACTGCCCGAGGGGGGCTTTTTCCACCCCGCGCGCGCGGGGAGGTCGCGATGGTGACCGAAGGCGACGCGGAATCCATGAACGAACGAACAGGAGAACAAGACGATGTTTGACATGACGAAGGTGCAGCGATCCGGTGCGGGCGCGGGTGCTATGGCTGAGGAGCCTCATGGGGCGGAGTTGCTCACGGACGACGAACGCGAGGAGCTCAGAGTCGCGCGCGCCGAAGCGAAGCTTGCCACCGACACTCTCGATCGTGCACGGCAGCAACACTCCCGGGGCTCGCTGCAAAGCGCTCAAGCTGCCGACGCCGTGCTGCTCGCGCGTGGCGCGCTGGAGTCGCTGGAGAAGTCGCTGCGTAATCTCGCGCGTGATCGGATGCTCCCGCAGGAATTGCGCCAGCGCGGAGGGGGTCGGTGATGCAAACCAAGCAGATAAGCCGCGATGCAGTGATGCGTGACGGCTGTGAATTCGAGGCCGTGATTGCAACGCTCGGTGTCGCTGACGCTGACGGTGACGTGATCGCTCCGGGAGCGTTCGCTGGGGCTGGATCGGTGCCGGTGCTCTGGGGCCACGACTCCGCCGCCGTCCCGATTGGAAAGGCAACGATCCGAGAGCGCGGGAACCTTGTGATCGCGCACGGCTCGCTGATCGACGATGGGGCGTGTGCGTGGCTGCGCGCCGATGTCGCAACCCCGCCGGCCGTGCAGGAATGGAGCTGGGGGTTTCTCCCCATCCGCTGGCGCTTCGGCGACCTCGAAGGCCGGAAGGTTCGCTTCCTCGAAGAAGTGGACCTCATTGAGGTCTCCGGGGTCATCCGGGGTGCGAGCGTGGGGACGCGAACGCTCAGCGCGAAGGCGCAGTCTTGTGGCTGCGGTGGCGCTTGCGGGAGCTGCTCGCCCCGGTTGACGGAGCTCGAGCTCTACGCTCACGCGGCACACGAGTTCGCGCGCCGCGTGAGCGGCTCGAAGTCTCCCACCTGCGGGCCCGTGTGTGTGTGTGCCACGTGTTGCGTCAACCGGACGCTTCCCGCCCGTTCCAGGGGCATCTTGGAGTGGCCCGACAGCAAGCTGCGCGAGGCCGGCTTCGCGAGGTACCACGTCGCGTGGGATCGGGACTTGTCCGACTTGGCGAAGGAGATAGCCGACGACGGCACCGTCCGCGCATTCAGCGCTCGACTCGCCAAGGCGGGGCGCGTCGTGTTGAGCAACTCTATGGGTTGGGCGTTCACGGACGCGGGATACGTGGGCGTTGATGTGGAGCACGTCGAAGGTAAGCAATTCACGATGTTCGTGCTCGCCCACGAAGTCGCGCACCTAGCCGGCGCGGAAGACGAGGAGGCGTGCAATCGCTTCGCGCGTCGGGTGACCGAGGAGGCGGGCTGGCCGGAGCATGCCGAAGCTTTCTATGCGGTGTCGCAGGGTGAGAACCCGTTCGCGGACGCGGTGTCGTGAGGGCCCGGATACTCAGGGCGCTCGCAGTGCTCGACGCGGCGCTGCGCCGGTCGGGGTTGTGAGTGGGCGTCGTGCGCGCCGAAAGCGGGGTGGGACCCCGCACGCGCATTGGGAGCTGCGGCGCGTGAGATCGCGCGCGGCTCCATTGGCCCGCCGGCGGCGTCCTCCGCGTCGTCGGCGGGCGTCTCCTCGATGGTCGAAACCGCTACCGCGCTTGTCGATCCGCCGACGTCGAGCCGCGATTCGAGCTGTATTCTGGCAACGGCGCGCTGGCCTACGTGATCTCAGAGAACATTCACCGGCGACACCTCGACGCGACACAGCGCGCGGTGATCGCCCAAGAGCTACTGCCCGAGTTGGAGAAACAGGCGCTCAGGAGAAAGGCGACGAAGGTGGAAAACCAGCATCTGATCCACGGATCAGATGCTGGTGAGCAAGGTCGATCAATAGACCTCGCCGGCCGCATGTTGGGCGTCGGCGGGGCCACTGTTGAGAGGGTCAAGCGCGTCGCTCGCGAGGCGCCTGAGCTGATCCCCGCGATGCGTGCTGGCAAGCTTTCGGCGAGCGCCGCTGAGACCGAAGTTCGCGAGCGGCACGCCAAAAAGCGCGTGGGAGAAGCGAAGGTCCACAACCGTGATCTACGCCGCCGAGAAGAGCCGCGGCTTTCGCAGCGGGGACTGAGGTGACAGCCGGCCTCAGCGCCACAGACGCTCGGCGCCTCGGGGTCGAGGTGCTGAACCTGGCCCTGGAAGACGCGCGCAGCGGCAATGGCCACAGCCGCGAGGCGCGAAGGTGGCTGCTTGACCCTCAAGGCGGCCAGCGGGTCGTCCTCGGCCTGGGGTGGCCTCCCGAGGCGCTCAGCGGCCCGCCAGCGGCCACCACGCCGGCAACGGTGCCCCATGCGTGACGCAGCCGAGCGAGAGATCCGCTGCCCGTCCTGCGGCCAGCTACTGGGCCGCGTCGTGCCCCTGGGCGGTGCCGTGGTCGAAGTCACCGACGGCGAGCGCGCCGCAACGTTTCGCAGCGGGACGTTGACGTGCTGCCGCTGCGACGTGGCCGTGAGTGTCAATCGGCTACAGCGTCGAGATCCCCCATGACTTGCCCTAGCGTGACCGCGACGATGAGGCCGGTTGCGAGTTCCAACGGTTGCGAATCGTATCAGCGGCCCCGGTCGCTTGTGAGGGCCGGGGCTTTCGCGTCTGCGAGCGCCGGCGTCAGCGGCCGCAGTCTTGGAACCACTCGGGCTTGAGGGGGATGAATGTGCACGCCTGTCCGAGCGCGTAGCACTTGTTTGGACTCGCCGCGTAGACTTTCTTCCCCAGTCCCTTGACGAAATCCACGGCTGGTGTGAAGTCGCCGTCCGCAGAAAGGAGGTACGCAGCATCGTACTCGTCAGCCTGAGCCAAGCTGCACATGTCCACGGCGAGATAGACGTCCGCCGCCTTCTCCTTCAGCCGCGACACGTACTTCTTGGAGTCGAGGAGTTGAACCAGCTCGGCGCGGAAGTCGCGGTGCAGGTCCGCATCGTACTTGCCGATCAGGTCGAGCGCCGGCCCGTAAACCGGGTTCTTCGTCTTCTGGTTCTCGACCCGGCCGCGACGGACCCCTATTCGGCTGTCCTCGGCCTCGAGAAGGCTGAGAAAGCGGCGCTGTTGGTCGTAGTCCCAGTGGTGGCTCTTGAGAGCACCGATGTAGTACCGAGTGCCGACCCATTGGCGTGCAGGCCCGACGATCTTCTCCGAGATCGCCTTGTAGCTCAGCTCAAGCGAGATCTCGTTCTCGATTAGAGAGTGATACCAGTTGTTGCCGTCGACGAAGACGAATGCACGGTCCCGCTTGGCGGCCACTCAGCCCCCTCAAATTGAAAAACCCCGCGTGTGCCTTGTGGCAGACCCGGGGGATGTTAACCCGGCTGGGAGACCGTAGCCCCCCGCCGGCCTCAGACGGTCCCACACTCGACAACAGATGTCAACCCCTGGGCCGCGACACCCCCGGGCCGCGGCGTCCACTGCGCGTCCAGCAGGCCGTGCGTCCATAGTGCGTCCACGAGCCGGCCGGTGAGGTAGACGCCGCCCTCGGCGCCATGCTGTAACTTCCTGTCTCTGTTGGGGTTTATCGTGGTGCCCAGGGGCGGAATTGAACCACCGACACCGGCATTTTCAGTGCCGTGCTCTACCGACTGAGCTACCTGGGCGCGCGGGGCGGGGCCCCGTACGGGTCGGTTTGTAGCAGCAGGCCGTCCGC
>JBOGTE010000058.1:0-11826 GCA_050692015.1 Candidatus Limnocylindria bacterium | reverse complement strand
CGGGGCGACGCCGAGCCTCACCACCGCCGTCCTTCCGGGCGCCCTGGCGCGCTTCCGCTCCGCGTACCCGGGCATCGACGTCAAGCTGCACGAGGCCGGCTCCGGCGACCTCGTCCGCGAGCTGCTGGAGGGCCTCCTCGACCTCGCGCTCGTCATCCTGCCTGCGCGGCATCCGTCCCTCGTGACGACGCCGGTCCTCAAGGAGGAGCTCGTGGTCGCGGTCGGCGCGGGCCACCCTCTGGCGTCGCGCTCCAGCGTCGCCATCGCCGACCTGCGCGACGTCCCGCTCGTCATGTTCCGAGAGGGCTACGACCTGCGCGCGACGACCATCGCCGCATGCCTGGCCGCCGGGTTCGAGCCGCGTTTCGCGGTCGAGGGTGGCGAGATGGACGGCGTCCTGCGCTTCGCCGCGGCCGGGCTGGGGGTCGCGATCGTCCCGAGCATGGTCGTGGCCCACGGCGGGTCGCTCCGGGCCGTCCGGATCTCGCGCCCCGCGCTCACGCGCACGGTCGCCCTGGCGCACCGCAAGGACCGCAAGCCCTCGCGTGCGGCACGCGAGCTCATGGACGCCGTCGGGGCGCTGGTGCGCAGCCCCGCCTGGCTGGAGGGGATGCCCTCTGGCGTGACGGCCGTTTCGGCCTAGCCGTGGCAAAGGATGGGTACGTCCAATGAGAGGGGCAGGGATGGACCGTGGGATCCTTCGGGCTCGGGAGCTCGGGGGCCGATCCCTCTTGCAGGCACTGAGCGACTTCCACCCGAATCGGTGCATCCCACACCCGGATCGGGTGGGATCCACGACCGGACTGGTCAAGGGCATGCCCGTCGGGGTCAGGGCCGTCTCGACCGAGCGGTGGCAAGGAGGGGTACGTTCTATGAGGGGGCAGGGATGGACCGTGAAGATCCTTGCGGTCTCGAGAGCTTGGGCACCGGTCCTCTTGCAGGCACTGAGCGACTCTCACCCGAATTGGTGCATCCCACACCCGAATTGGGTGAGATCCACGACCGGACTGGCTAAGGGTCAGAAGGGGGGTACGTCCTATGAAAGGGCGGGTATGGACCCTGAGGATCCTTTGGTCTCGGGAGCTTGGGGCACCGATCCCCTCTTGCAGGCACTGAGCGACTTTCACCCGAATTGGTGCATCCCACACCCGAATTGGGTGAGATCCACCACATGGCCCAACAGACACCGCGCGGGCCCGGGCTGTGTCTCGCTGGCGGAGTGCTGCCCCAGCTCGAGTATGGCTAAGGCGGCCACCGCCCCAGCCGGTCTCTCTCCTTGTACGTACCTAGCGGTCGGCCCGAGCGGCGCCATTCAGTGGAAGACCATCGAGGGCAAGGACCTCCACCGGCTCGGTCCGACCCTTCAGCTGGGTCATACCCAACGGTCGGATGCGCGCGATGCCATCGAGGTACGACGCCGTTGTACCCGATACGACGGCGTCAACGCCCAGCTCCTTGGTGAGCTGCTCCATGCGGGCGGCGATGTTCACGGTGTCCCCCATCGCGGTGTAGTCGCTGCGCTCCGGCAGGCCCACCGCACCCAGGACCACCGGCCCGGTGTGGATGCCGACGCCGTACCCGACCGTCGGCTCACCCTGCGCGGCGCGGTCCTGGTTCAGCGCCGCGAGGTCACGGCGCATGCGCAGCGCCGCGCGCGCGGCGGCCCTCGCCCCCGCGCCGGGATCGGCCAGCGCTCCGAAGATGGCCATGATCCCGTCGCCGGTGAACTTGTCGAGGATCGCGCCCTCGTTGAGGACGGCCCGGGCCATGACCCGCAGGTAGGCGTTCACCGTGGCGACCGCGGCCTCGGGCGTGGCGCGCTCCGCCAGCGCCGTCGAGCCGCGCAGGTCGGTGAAGAGGACCGTGACGGTGCGGCGCTCGCCCTCGAGCGAGAGCCGGTCGCCGACGAGCACGCGGTCCACGACCGCAGCCGGCAGGAAGCGCTCGAGCCCGCGGCGCCGGTCGAGCTCCAGGAAGAGCGCGCCCAGCGCCAGGATCGTCGCGCCGGCCATCAGTCCGTGGTAGCTCCAGAACACGAGCGAGAAGACCGCGCCGAGGACCATCGCGACCTGCGCTTGAGCCAGGAGGAGGAACGCGATGACCAGCGCGCCGTGGCTCGGGAGGCTGCTGCGCCGGAACTCGCGCGCCTGGCGGAAGGCGGCGTAGAGGAAGAGCGTTATGGTCCCGCCGCCGAGTATCACGACCCAGAGGCCGAACTCCTCGTACGTCCCGCCGTAGCCGCCGACACCGTACGCCGTCGTGCCGTAGCCGGTCATCGTCTCGACCATCGCCGACATCCCGGCCGGAGCGCGGAGCCCGACGATCCCGTACACCAGGATCCCGGCCGCGAACAGACCGATGAGTCGCGCCGGCGTGACCCTGCGCGAGCGCTCCAGCCAGCCGACGACCGGGCTGTAGCGGGCGGCGAAGAGCAGCGCGGGGATCAGCAGGCTCAGCTGGGCGGAGAGCGCCACCACCACGCTGGCGGCGATCTCGTCCAGCTCCCCGACCAGCAGCACGCCCGGCGTCGCCAGTCCGTGCACGACGAAGATGCCCGCCAGCGACATGAAACCGAGCGCCGTGAGGAGCGAGGGGACGTGGCGTGCCTCGACCGCCGCGCGCGCCGCCAGCAGCGAGATGACCGCAGAGAGCAGCGCGACGTTCGTGGTGATCGTGAAGTGCTGCACCCGGTCGTCGAGACGCACGCTCGACAACGGCGGCACCAGGAAGTACGCGAGCAGTCCGAGCGGCAGAGCGATCGCTATCGCGACGAGGATCGGCCAGGGATGGACGGCGAAGCGCGCGCGCGACATCGCTCGTTCCATCCGGTAGAGAGTCTAGGGACAGGACACCAATGGCTCGCTCGACCGTCGAGACGTGTGGGAGGCCAGACTATCCTCGGACCCCGTTGGCAACAGCGACGAAGGGCGGCGGCCCGCTCGAGCGCGGCCGCGCATCGTTCACCCGTCGGGCCTGGGCCGATGCATACGACGCACTGGGCGAGGCTGACCGCTCGAGACCGCTCGGGTACGCGGACCTCGAGCTCCTCGCGGTGAGCGCGCAGCTGCTCGGCAAGGCCGAGGAGAGTGACGAGGCGCGGGCGCGCGCATATCACGAGGGCGTACGGGCCGGCGACGCCGCCCGCGCCGCGCGGTCCGCGCTCTGGCTCGGCATGGGACTCCTCGAGCGCGGGCAGCATGCGCCGGGGCTCGGATGGATCTCGCGCGCCGCAGGGTGCCTCGGGGACCGCGAGTGCGCCGAGCGCGGCTACCTGCTGCTGCCCATGGCGCTCAAGAGCCTCGGCGAAGCCGACCACGAGGCGGCGCACGACACCTTCCGTCAGGCCCGCGAGATCGGAGAGCGCTTCCGCGACGCCGACCTCGTCGCCCTCGCGGGTCACGGCCAGGGCGTCGCCCTCGTCCGCTCGGGTGAGGTCACCCGCGGCATGGCCCTCCTGGACGAAGCGATGATCGCGGTGACGGCCGACGAGCTGTCCCCGAACGTCGCCGGCATCGTGTACTGCAGCGTGATCGACGCGTGCCGGGGGGTGTTCGATCTCCGTCGCGCGCGCGAGTGGACGGCAGCGCTCAGCCGCTGGTGCGAGGCGCAGCCGGACCTCGCATCGTTCCGCGGGCAGTGCCTGGTCCGGCGCGTGGAGATCATGCGGCTGCGCGGCGTGTGGCCCGATGCTCTGGACGAGGTCCGCCGGGCGCGCGAGCGGCTCACGCGGCCACGCGTACACCCTGAGATCGGAGAGGTGCTCTACCAGGAAGCCGAGCTTCATCGGCTGCGTGGCGAGTATGTCCAGGCCGAGGACCTGTACCGGGAGGCCAGCCAGACGGCGCGACCACCGCAGCCCGGCCTGGCGCTGCTGCGCCTCGCGCAGGCCAACGTTCCGGCCGCGGAGTCGGCGATCCGCCGCGCGCTCGATGAGGCACCCGACGCTACGGCCCGCGCAGCGCTCCTGCCCGCCTTCGTGGAGATCGTGGTCGCGGCGAAGGACATCAGCGCGGCGCGCGGCGCGGCGGACGAGCTGTCCCAGCTCGCCGCGCGGCTCGATGCGCCGTACCTGCGGGCGGTGTCGGCCCATGCCGCGGGCACCGTCCTGCTGGCGGAGGGCAAAGCCAGAGAGGCCCTGGCGACGCTGCGTTCCGCCTGGTCGGGATGGCGCGAGCTGGAGGTCCCCTACGAGGCCGCGCGTGTCCGGGTCCTGGTCGGACTCGCCTGCCGGCTGCTCGGGGACGCCGACGGCGCGGAGATGGAGCTCGACGCCGCGGCCGTAGCGTTCGAGCAGCTCGGCGCCGTTCCGGACCGCGCGCGGGTCCAGGAGCTGACGCGAAGCGCCACGCAGAAGCCTGCCGCCGGGCTGACCCAGCGGGAGCTCGAGGTACTGGCGCTCGTGGCACGAGGGCTGACGAACCGCGCCATCGCCGCCGAGCTCTTCATCAGCGAGAAGACGGTGGCCCGCCACCTCAGCAACATGTTCACGAAGCTCGGGCTCGCGTCGCGCTCGGCGGCAACGGCCTACGCCTACGAGCACGGGCTGGTCTAGGTACACAGGATCACCCACACCCCGGCATTTCCTAAATGGGCGATCCGACCGAAGCGGAGCGGGCTCGCGTAGCGCCATCGTCGCCTCCATCAAAACGGACGGAGGCGAACTATGGAAGGCATCCACGCTCCCCTGCGGACCGAGACGATCGTCATCGGCGGCGGCCAGGCGGGCCTCGCCGTCGGCTACCACCTGGCGCGAGCGAAGCGCCCGTTCCTGATCCTCGACGAGCAAGAGCGCGTCGGAGACGTCTGGCGGAAGCGGTGGGACTCGCTCCGGACGTTCTCCCCGGCCTTCGTCGATGGGCTGCCGGGCTGGCCCTTCCCCGCTCCGGCATGGTCCTTCCCGACCAAGGACGAGGTCGCCGACTACCTGGATGAGTACGCGCGGCGTTTCGACCTGACCGTCCACACCGGTGTCCGGGTGACGCGGCTCGCTCGAGCGGCGGAGCGATTCGTCGTCGAGGCAGGCGACCGGCGATACGAGGCCGAGAACGTCGTCATCGCGACGGGTTTCGACCACACCCCCAAGGTGCCGCCCTTCGCCGACCGGCTCGACCCCGGCATCCTCCAGCTGCACTCGAAGGAGTACCGCGGTCCGTCGCAGCTCCGGCCGGGGACGGTCCTGGTCGTCGGGGCCGGCAACTCCGGCACCGAGATCGCGCTCGACGTATCCCGCACGCATCGGACCCAGCTGTCGGGTCGGTACCGGCGCATGCCGGTGGGCCCCTCCCGATCCCTGCCGCTCACGGCCGTGCTCTGGCAGGTCATCTCGCACGTCCTCACCATCGACACGCCGATCGGCCGGAAGGCCCGGCGGAAGCTGCTCCCGCCAAAGGCACCCGTCGAGCGGGTGACGCTCCGACAGCTCGCCGCGGCCGGCGTCGAGCATGTAGGCAGGGTCGCCGGCACCGAGCACGGATGGCCCGCGCTCGAGGACGGCCGCGTCCTGGACCCCGCGACCGTCATCTGGTGCACCGGCTTCCGGACCGACCTTCGGTGGATCGACCTTCCGATCTTCGACGAGGCGGGCGAGCCGGTCCAGAGACGCGGGATCGTGGACGGCGTCCCGGGGCTCCACTTCGTCGGCTGGTTCTTCCAATACGCCTTCAACTCGTCCTTCATCGGCGGGGTCGGACGGGATGCGCGGTACATCGCCGAGCGCATCGTGCGGCGCGCGGCCGCGAAGGACGCTGTCACTGACCGGTCCGCATCCGTAGCGCGAACACAAGCGGGATGAGGACCGTGCCGATCGCGACGGTCGCCACCCAGTACCAGATGGCCTCCCAGTGGCAGATCCCGCGGGCGCAGCCCTCGCTCGCGCGCTGGACCTCCACGAAGAGGAGCGGGAGGCTCGCGGGGGTCGCCACCACGGACGCGGCGATGAACGTGGTCACGACCGCGGGGAGCGAGCGCTCCAGGATCCCCAGGCGGCGGTCGGCGCGCCGCGCCGACCAGGCCGCCCAGGTCCCCGCGAGCAGCGTGGCGGCGGCGGCCACCGCGATGGACACCGGGAAGCGCTCCTCGAAGACCGCGATGCGGGTGCCCAGGTAGACCTCGGCCGCGGCCAGGGCGATCCAGTACGAGAGCTTGATGGTGGTGATGCGCCCGACCAGGAGCGTGAGCGTGTGGAGGCGCGGCTTGGGATAGGGCGGGCGCGCCTGGACTCTCATACGAGGAAAGGTATCGAGCGAGGGTCCGGCTGGGCCCGCCCGAGCGAGTCCGCTAGCAGCGGAGCGTGCGCGGCGAAGCGGAGCCCGAAGGCGAAGCCGAGGGCCCCGCCGACCGCGCGACTGACAGGTCTAGCGGTAAGTGGTCCACCACTTCTGGAGGTAGTACATCGACGCGAGCAGGATGACCACGGTCACCAGGACCATGTAGAACTCCTGGGATTCGCCGACCTCAGCCAGCATCTACTCCTCCGCTTCTTCCCGGCCCAGCAGAAAGTCCACCAGGCTCGGGATCTTATCGTCGGGAACCTGCCCCCCGGCGCTCGCACCGTACGGCGGCATCTGCGAGCCCGGCTTGATGCTCGAGGGGTTGGTGATCCACTTGAGCAGCCAGTCGGGGTCTCCCGAGCCCTGCGCGGCCCGGAGCTCGGCGATCGTCGGGCCGGTCTCGGCGAAGGCGGCGAGGTTGGGCGCCAGCGGGTTGATGCTCGCCACGTTGGAGTCGAACGAGTGGCACGTGCTGCACACCTGGAGCGCGAGCTCCTCGCCCGAAGGCACGGCCGGCGGCGCCGGGATCTGCTCCTCCAGCGCCATCGCATGCTCGGTGCGGAGGTGGGGCATGTCGGCCCAGTCCTCCTCGGTGCCGTACATGATCAGGTCGGCCAGCTGCTTGATCTGCCAGTCGCCGAGCGGTCCGCCCTCCTCCCGGTGCCAGGCCGGCATCGAGTAGCGCGGCGCGGGGAACTCGCGGCCGCGCTCGATGGTGGTGACGATGAGCCGGCGGACCTCCTCCAAGCGCGCCGGGTCGTCGGCGATGTTGGCGTGCTGGTACGCGGGGTTGTTCAGCGGAAGCCCCGGGAGCTGCTCGCCGTCGGGTGTCGTCCCGCCCTGACCGTCGCGGCCGTGGCAGTCGTAGCAGAGCGTGGCGTAGAGCGTCTTCCCGCGCCGCACGTCCAGCGCCAGCTGGTGCTCCACCGCCGCCGCCCGGATCCCGCCCACGCCGGGGATGAACTCGCCCTGGATCACGAAGTAGACGCCGATCATGCCGACGATCGCGAAGAGCATCAGCCCCCCGATGAGGATCTTCTTGTCCAGGTTGGCCGAGATCTCGAGGGGGTCCGGCGAGGCCGGGATCGGCGACACGAAGTACGGGGTCGGCTGCTCGACGGTATCGCCCGGCGCGTAGTGCTGCTCCAGCAGCTCCACCCCGTACGTCTCCCGCTCCGGCTCGACCTCGGCCTGGTGGCGGACCAGGAACGCGAAGAACGCGACCAGTCCCGCGAACATGATCACCGAGAGGACCGCCAGGACGAGGTTCAGGTCCATCTCACGAGTCCGTCACTTCGGTGTGCTCCGGGTCCCACTCCGAGCCCTCGCGCACGATCAGGTTGAGCGGGTTGGTGTCCACGATGAGCGACCCGGCGGCGTCCTCGCTGATGTGGAACAGGTCGAGGGGGCGGGGCGCCGGCCCGCCGACGACGACCGCGGTGTTCTTGTCGAAGAGCGACCCGTGGCAGGGGCAGTGGAACTGGTCCTCGGAGGGCGTCCACGGCACCGAGCAGCCCAGGTGCGTACAGCGGCGGTAGATCGCCGCGATCGCACCCGGCGGGTGGATCAGGAAGAACTTGGCCGCCGTGAAGAGCTGGGGCTCGTCGTCCGTCGCCTCGAACTTCGCGAGGATGTCCTCCTTGCTCCCCACGGGGATCGGCGCGCCGAGACCCGTGATCTTGTTGACCCACAGGAACGGCAGCAGGATCGCGGTCAGCTCCCCTACGGCCAGCAGCGTCCCGCCCAGGAAGCCCATCCGCAGCAGGTGGCGCCGCTTGATGCGGGCGATGAGCCCGCCGGCCCGGATGGAGGTCTCGTCGTGCGGGCGGATCACGGCGCCGTCACTCGATCGTCGCCGGCAGGTTCCACGGCGCGTACAGGTCCATGCCCGGCCCGCGCATGGATGTGCCGACGAACACCAGCACGAGGAACACGAAGACGAAGCCGGTGAAGAGGGCGTTGACCCAGCCCCGCGTATCGGCGCCGAAGAGCTTCTTCACCAGGACCACCAGCAGCACGGAGAGTCCGGTCATCACGGCGATCGGTATGACGTAGTCCGGGATGAGGACCTTGCCGCCCGGAAGGTTCTCGCTGGCCCACTCGATGTAGCCCGCCTTCTTGGCGGCGTTGTCGATGAAGATGAGCGCGAACGTGAGCACCGTCGTGTAGACCGCCGAGAAGTAGAAGATCTTTAGGCCCGTCCGGTCCGTGAACCACTTCCCGACGCCCTCGCGGCTCCGATCGATGTAAGGGATGATCGGCAGCAGCAGGAAGAGCCAGATGCTCGGCACGATGACGCCCGCCAGGCCCTTGTCCATGTGAAGCAGCAGCTCCTGGAGCTGCAGGAGGTACCAGGGCGCCTTCGACGGGTTCGGCGTGCGGTCGGGGTTGGCGTGGTCCTGGAGCGGCGCGTTGAAGACCGCCGAGATCACGAAGAGGGCGACGAGCCAGAGCATGGCCACGATGAACTCGATGACCAGCAAGTGCGGCCAGACCATGGCCGTGTCCTCGACGCGCTTGTCCACGCGGACGACCGAGTCCTGCCGGACGAACGCCAGCAGCCGGAGACGCTTCTCCTGGCCGGTGAACGGCTGCGGGCCGCGCTGGAGCGTCATAGCGGCCCCGAGATGCCGCCGTCCTTCCGGATCCGCCAGAAGTGGATGGCGATGAGGAAGGCGGTAAGGAGCGGAAGCGCCACGACGTGCAGCACGTAGAAGCGGAGGAGCGCGTTGGGCCCCAGCTCGAAGCCTCCGAACAAGAGGAAAGCCACCTCGTTGCCGACGAAGGGCGTCGCCGCGGCGATGTTGTAGCCCACCGTGACCGCCCAGAAGGCGAGCTGGTCCCACGGGAGCAGGTAGCCGGTGTACGAGAGCAGGATCGTGAGGAAGAAGAGCAGGGTCCCCACCACCCAGTTGAACTCGCGCGGCGGCTTGTAGGAGCCGGTGTAGAAGACGCGGATCATGTGCAGGAACACGGTGATGACCATTCCGTGCGCGGCCCAGCGGTGCATGTTGCGCAGCAGCTGCCCGAACACGACCACCGTCTCGAGGTCCTTGATGTCCGAGTAGGCCCACTCGGTCGTGGGGCGGTAGTAGAACATCAGCAGCGTCCCCGTCAGCGTCAGCACCAGGAAGAGGAAGAACGTGAGCCCGCCCATGCACCACGTGTAGGGGATCGCGAGGGCGTGGCGCCGCACCTTGACCGGGTGCAGGTGCAGGAAGACGTTGGTGAAGACCGCCAGCGACTGGTTCTTGCGCGAGTCGGGATACCCGTGGCGGAAGAGAGAGCGCCAGACGTAGTTGCGGCGGACCTTCTCCCAGATCTGGGCGGGGATCTCGAGCACCCTCTGGCCCCTCTCCTTAGTGCTTGGTGGTCGTCGCGAGACGGGGGTCCGCGGCCTTCGCCGGACCCGCGCCGTTCGTTGGCTGCGCCCCGTTCCCGTTCAACGACTTATGGCCTGTCGCCAGGCGCGGATCGTACATGGGCAGCGGGCGCACCGCCTTGCCCGCACCGACCGTCAGGTCGAGGTGGATCTCGTCGTCCAGGGATTCCTTCGGCAGCGTGCGCCCCATCGACGGCGCGACCGTCCCGTAGCGGTTCATGGTGATGGCGTCGGTGGGGCACCGGATGATGCAGAGCGCGCAGCGGATGCACGCGGTCTCGTCCAGGAAGAAGGCGACGCCGTTCTCCCACTTCTTGGCCTCGGCCACCGCGGGGATCGCGCCGTCGTCGACCACGTCGGTCATGTCCACCAGGTGGATGACGTCCATGGGGCACACGTCCACGCAGCCGCCGCAGATGATGCAGAGCTCGCCGACGATCTCGATGTTGAAGTTGCACTTGAGGCAGCGGTCGGACTCGGCCACGGCCTGCGCCTCGCTGTAGCCCTGGTTCGTCTCGAGGAACAGCCCGCGGCGGTCGCCCTTGCTGAGCTTGGGCATCTCCTGGCGAGGGATGCGGTCGTAGTCGGCTGACATGTTGTGGTACACGCGCGCCATCTCGGCCTCGCCGGCGACGATCCCCACGTTGTCCGGCGTGCTCGAGCGCCGCAGCGTCACGACCTCGTGGTACTCGGGCGCGTTGACCGACCGCGCGTCCTCGTCCAGGAACCAGGCGATCTGCTGCGCCGCCGAGCGGCCCTCGGCGACGGCCTCGATGATCGTGGTCGGCCCGGTGCGGTAGTCGCCGGCGACGAAGATCTTGCGCACCTTTGTCTGGAGCGTGTCGGGGTCGATCTCGAGGTCCCGCACGCGCTTCACCCGGAACTCCGGGACGTCGGCGAGCCAGGTGGCGTCGGGGGCCTGGCCCAGCGCCAGCAGGACGGTGTCGCAGTCGATCGTGAACTCCGAGCCCTCGATGGGCTCAGGCGACCGCCGGCCGCTCTTGTCCGGGGCGCCCAGCTTGTTGCGGACGAACTTCACGCCCGAGACGTGGCCCGCGTCGTCCACCGGGAACTCGACCGGCGATGCCAGGTACACGAACTGGATGTCCTCGCGCTCGGTCTCGGTGAGCTCCTCCTCGTCCACGACCATCTCCTCGCGGCCGCGGCGGTACACGATGTAGACCTGCTCCGCGCCGAGCCGCCACGAGGTGGAGCTGCAGTCCATCGCGGTGTAGCCGCCGCCCAGGACCACCACCCGCCGGCCGACCTCCACCGGGCGGCCGCGGTAGGCGCGCTCCAGGAAGACGATGCCGCCGTAGATGCCCGGCGCGTCCTCGTTCGGCAGGCGCGGGTAGTTGGGCTCGAAGCAGCCGCCGCTGATGAGCACCGCGTCGTATTCGTCCCGAAGGTCCGAGAGCTTCACGTTGCGGCCCACGTAGGTCTGGAGCCGCAGCTCGACGTTGTCGTTCACGATCCCGCGGATGTCGCGGTCGATGACCTCGCGTGGCAGGCGGAAGGGCGGCACTCCGGCGAGCGCCGTGCCGCCGGCCTGGTCGAGCGCGTCGAAGATAGTGACGCCGAAGCCGAGCTTGGCCAGGTCGCTGGCGGCCGAGAGCCCAGCGCACCCGGCGCCGATGACGGCCACGCGCTTGGCCGGCGGCCCGTACACGGGCGGAGGCGGCTGCGTGTAGCGGTGCCCGTCGCTCTTGATGTTCTCGTGCGTCCAGTCCGAGAGGAACTTCTTGACGTAGCGGATCGAGAGGGGCTTGTCCACCTCCTTGCGGCGGCAGGCGGTCTCGCAGGGGGCCGCGCACACCGAGCCGCAGATGGAGGCGAGCGGGTTGGGGTCGAGCGCGAGCTCCCAGGCCTTCTCGTACTCGCCCGCGGCCGCGAGGTTGAGGTAGCCGCGGCAGTTGGTCTTGACGGGACAGGCTTCCTGGCAGGGGATGTTGTCCTGGTACCAGGACGGGCCCACCTCGACGACCTGGTAGAGCTCCTTCATCCGACATGACTGATGCTACAGACGAGTAGTGGGTGGTCAAACGGTGATCCGGGAGCGCAAGGTCCGGCTGGACGGGACGCAAGAGGAGTTCATCTGCGAGAGGCTCCTGCTGACACCGGGCGAGCGGGCGGTGCTGCGCTACCAGGTGGACCGCGAGTGGCGGGTCGCCGGCG
>JBOGTE010000057.1:0-11826 GCA_050692015.1 Candidatus Limnocylindria bacterium | reverse complement strand
GAGCCGGCGTGAACGCACCCAGTAGGACGGCCCCGGCGAACGCCAAGAGCCATATGGTCCGTCCGCGTCCGAAGACGAGCGCGCAGAGCGGCGCCAGGAACGACCAGAGAAGCACTCCGCTGGAGAGTTGGAGTCCCCCAAGCGTCACGTGCAGGAAGAACGGCAGGATCAGCATGATGAGCGAGGTCCCGGCGGCGGCCAGCGAAAGGTCGCGGCTGCGGGCGAACCAAGCGATGGTCGCGACCGTCAGCGGCCAGTACAGGATCGGCACGAGTGCCGCCCAGGCCTCGTCGAACGCGAGGTAGACGGCCGACCAGAACGGGCTCACGACGAGGAGCGCGAGCGCGAAGCCTACGTAGAGGCGCTTGAGCCGGCGCAGGTCCGGCGGATCGAAAGCGCCGCAGCCGATGGAAAGCATCCGCTCCATCGTTCAGAAGCCTAGGGCTCGCTGACCGCCTCTCCGCATGCTGTCGGCTGGCAGCGCGAATGCACGAGGCAAGCGTGCTGATGCCGACACAGAAGGATCGCAGGGCTCCGAACCGAGCTCCCGAACGCCGCGCGCTGCGCTCGCCTCAGGACCCGCAGGGCGGCCGGCCGGGCAAGAAGAAGGGCAGCCGGGGCGGCGCGGGCTCACAGAGCGGCTCCACCGGAAGGCGCGGAGCGACCTCACCGAACTAGCGTCGCGTGATAGTGGACCGCTCGGGGCAGGTCACCGCTGCGTCTCGATCCGGCTCATCGCCCATAAGGGTCGCCGACGTAGAGCTGCGTACCTTCGTCAGAGATCCCGAGTATGTAGATCGGGCGTCCCGGATCGATGGCGAGGCCGACCGGCGATCCCGAGCCCGACGTGAGGTCCAGGACCTCGTACCGATAGGCGTCGCCCTTTGCGACGAGCGTGAAGCGGCCATTCGCGCTCCAGATCCTCGTCGGCCAGTACTTCGGCTCCCGGAAGACGAACGCGCCGTCCGCGCCGACGATGCCGATGCCGGGGATCGCGATGTGCTGGCCCGCGGGCGCCCACTGCGCCGGCCCGCGTCCCTGCAGATCGCCGATCCCCGCGACCCGCGTGAGCGTGAGATCAGGGACGGCCGCCACGTAGTACTCGGCGAGGAAGCCGAAACCGTCGCCCTGGTCCGCGAACGACAAGTAGGACGTGACCAGGACACTCCTCGAGTCCGGTGCCCATGACAGCGCGTCGGGCCAACCTCCGCCAGGGCTGCGGATGGCGCGCAACTGACCGCGCCTGGAGGTCGTGGCGCCGGTCGCGAGATCCACTAGGACCAGCTCGGCCTGGCTCTCGAGCTGCATTGGGTCGTTGGACCCGAGGATCGCGGCGAGCCAGCGGCGGTCAGGCGACACCTGCGCAGCGGCGATCTGATGCGCCGTTGCGGGCAGCCGGTCGATCCTGTCCACCAGGGTCCCGGGCAGTCCTAGGTCCAGGTAGGTCGTGCCGTTGATCCAGATCGCCTGGCGATCGAGCTCCCACCTGATCTCGCGAACCTCGCCCCGCGGAAAGACGGTGAGCGCACCGGTAGAGATGTCGAGCACATATGGGATCCGGAACCACGTGTGACCATCGACGTTCGCGTAGATCTCGCGAGTGAGCAGCGCATACCGGCCGTCGGGAGAGATCGACCTTGGTGTATACGCACTGACCTCGCCGGTCCACGCGGTAGGGCCCGAAGGCATAGCGAACTGCCCTACCCGACCCATGCGTGGCTGCGACTCGGGCATGAACTGGAACTGGGGTTCCTGGACCTCTCGACCCTGCGGATCCCGCCCTCCACCAAATGCGACTGCGTAGTTCGAGAGCGGGAACGGCGGGCGGATCGTGATCTGGGCCTCGCGGTCGGAGACCCAGCGGCTCTCCTGGTCGATCGACGGCAGGCCGTACCCGCACGAGTCGAAGGGCACGACCTGAAGTTGGAACGTAGCCCGGTCAATGGGGCCGTCGAACCTCACGAGGAAGGTCGCGGGGAACCGCGAGATGTGCACGAAGATCGGCGAGGCCACGCCGGCATCGCCTTCAAGCTCGACCGTCGCTTCGACCGGGCTCACCGGTTCGGCGGCTTGTGGTGGAAGCTCAGGCAAGCCCTTTTGGCATGAGCGGCTCCGGGGCGGTGCCGCGGGGACGTTGAGTTCCGTCTCCACCAGAGCCGCTGTTGGCGAGGCCGCCACAGCCTGGGCAGATGGCGCTACCTGCGCGGCGGATGGCGGGTTCGACCCGGTAGCGTTCGGTGGCGCCGAGCCAAAACAGGCCGCCGTGATCGCGACCAGCGTCACTGCGGCGGTCAGTCGGGCCGGCATCCGGGCGCCTCGGGCGGTCGGTCTCATTCCGAAGCACCGGCAGCCACTGTGCGCGAGCGGCGAGAGCGCCAGGCGGCCAGCCCCGCTCCGAGCGCGACCGCCGCCAGGACCCAGGGGGGTGGCGGCTCCGGTTCGGCCGGCAGCAGCGTGCCGGTGAGGCCCGCGACGAGTGGATCCGGCCCGCCTGGCGATGTTCCATCGCAAAGCCCGGAGTGAAGATCGCTGCCGTCCAAGCGGGCGAAGACGGTGTAACGCTCGCCCACCTCCATTTTGGAGAGCCCGCAGCTGACCCCGCTGATCACCGAGTGCACCTGCGCGTTCCGAGGGACCGCACCCTTCATCACGCGCTCCACGTCGAAGCGGTACGCGACCGGATCGACGCTGGACCAGTGCAGCCCTGCCGGTCTGAAGCCCTCTGTGCCGACAAGCCGGCCAATGAAGATCGCGTCGGCTCTGGAAACGTGATCGAGAGGTGTCGAGGGGACACAGCTGCACGCCACAGCGGGCGGAGGCACAAGCGCCAGTAAGGTCGCCGCGAGCGCGATCGCGGCGAAGATCCTGAGCGCGGTCGCGATGGGCCGCCTCTCGACAAGCACCTGAGATGAGAACGTACGACGGCGAAGGCAGTTCCGGTTCGCAATGGGTCTGCTCACGGCAGGACCGGGGCGTGCAGCCAGGCACCCTCGCCGGCGTTGAACTCGGCAGTCGAACGCATGAGCAGGGCGCGCGGGAACGCGCGGACCACCGGCGCCAGACGCAGGATCCCTCCGGTCTTCAGATCGTGCGCGTTCACTACGCCGTCCAGGCAGCTCACCAGGAGGTGCCGGATCGTCGTCCCGAAGAAGAGGGTGCAGCCGGCCGGCGGGTCGAACGGGGCGCCGTTGCCCGTCGCCGGGTCGAACAGATCCGCACGGACCGGAGGGCGCACGACCCCGTAGCCCTCGAACCACACGACCCGCTCGCCCGCCCAGTCCACGAGGCCGCCGTTCCTGGCATCCCGGCGCCCGAGCTCGAGGTGCGTCCCGGACTGGGCCGGGTAGACGCGCAGGCTGACCTCACCCTCCCCGGCCGCGGTCGTCGTGGCGATCCGGCCGAGGCCGTCGATCGCGTAGAAAGTGTGCTCGGCCGTCGTCTCCAGGACGGTCGGCAGCGCGTCACCCCGCGAGACGACCACCTCGTACGCCCTGCCGTCTTCGATCACACGCAGCCAGACGACGTCGCGCCCGTTCGTCTTCGGGTCGGGCCACGGGTTAAGGGTGTCGCCGCCACCGAAGATCACCGCGTCGAACTCGTCCAGCTTCACGGGCGCCGACCCGGCTCGTCCCAGATCCAGTCGCCACACGATCCAGGTCTCGTCGACGCCTCCCTCGGGTCCCGTGGCAGTGAAGTAGACGACGACCCCATCGCGGACGTGCAGGCTGCCGGGAGCTCGGGCGATCGGAACGCTGACCCTGGCACCGGTCTCCACGTTGACCGCCTCGATGGCCGGGCTCGGCCGGAACCGTCCGAGCACGACCCACGTCTCGTCCGCCGCGACGTGGCCGCAGGCGGCCTCGGATGAGCATGCGTCGAAGGTGACGGAGCGGATCTCGCCGACCCCGCGTCCGGCGTCGGACGACGGCGGCGGGAAGGTGGGCGTGGCCGCGGCACCGGGCGACAGCAGAGCGGTCGGTGCAGGTGTAGGGATCCGGGTAGGCGGCGGTGTGGCGCTCGCGGTCCCAGCGGCGGTCGGCGAGGCGACGACCGGCTCGGGTCCCGCGATCTCGTCGCGAGTGAACAGGTACGTCACTCCTGCTGCCGCGCCCAGGACGAGTACGACGGTCAATGCCGTCCGGACCCTCACGATGACGGGACCTGAGCGGTCGCGCTGCCTCGAGGCCGCGAGACGAGGATCATGACGGCGGCAGCGATCGCGGCGACGATCGTCGCCGCTGCCAGCAGCGCGTGCAGGCTGGCCAGGTCCATCGTGGCGACGCCGTAGCGCAGGTAGGCCGCCTCGCTCGTCCCGACGGGCCAGGCGAACCGGGCCACCAGCAGGTGCAGCCCGGTCACGAGCGCCAGCACGGCCGGCGACCGCCAGAGATGCGGCGCCGCCCCGAACGCCAGCACCGCGAGGACCGGCACCAGGTACAGGAAGTAGCGGTCGTAGTCGCCGCCGATGACCACGATGAGCGCGACCGTGCTCACGAGGTAGTACAGCCACGCGAGCTCGCGGCGCAGGAAGGCCGCGCCGGCGCGCCATGCGACCAGGGGCACCAGCGCGAAGAGGCCGAGCGCGAGCGGCCACGCCGCGGCGAAGCGCTCGGCCCGCGAGGTCGTGAAGAACCACTCCAGGTTCTGCCTGGCCTCGAAGAGCGCGTCGAACGGCTGGGCGGGCGGGACCGGCGGCGCCACGCGTACCCAGGCGTACGCGGCGAGGGCGACGGCGCCGGCAACGGCGCTCCACAGGCTCGCGCGCCGAACGCCACCCGGGAGCAGCGCGAGCCAGAGCATGGGGACGAGCACGACGACGTTCTCCCGCGCGAGCATCGCGGGCCCGATCAGGATGGTGAACAAGAGCGGCATCCGGGCGGCGACCGTGAAGACGAGGGCGAAGAGCAGCAGCAGGCCGATCCCGTCCACGAGGACCGGGTAGTACATCGCCCAACGGACCGATCCCGGCAGCGCGGCGAACCAGAGCACGGCCACCGCCGGAAGCAGCACGCCTCCGGCGACGCGGTGGACGGTAGAGCCCAGCAGCGCGCCGGCCAGCACCAGCGAGACCAGGTTCATCGCGAGGAACGCGCGCGCGATCTCCGCGTTCGTGCCGGGTGCGGTCGCCGCGACGACCGCCATGGGCAGCGGCCGGTACGCGTAGTGCGGTCGCTCCGCGGGAACGGCGCCCGCCCCGTCGCGCATGGCGCGGACCATGCCGGCGTAGTAGATCCCGTCGTACCCCAGGCCGTCGTTGAACGCGATGCGCGGCGTGATGGGCCAGAGCGCGAGCGCGAGGCCGAGCACGATGCCCGCAGACAGCACCGCCACGCCGAGTGGCGTACGCATCGCCGAAGGGAGTGTGCGGTGCACCGAGTGGAACATACCCGCCCGGCGGAGAGCGACGGGGCTGCGGGAGCGGTTCGGTCCGAGGAGCTTAGGGGAGCTTGAAGATCTGGGCGCGGCTCCCGTCGGCGAGCACGGCGACGCGGTTGCCGTCGGGCGAGGCGGCGACGTCCTGGATGGTCCCGCTGGTCCCGAGGTCCTCGACGAAGCCGCTCGGCGAGAACGTCAGCAGCCGGTCGGCGCCGTCGAGCACGATCGGGCGGCCGGCGATGACAAGTCGGCGACCGTCCACGAGCGCTGACGACCACGCTTCCTCGCCGCTCGGGTCGAGCGCCGTGATCTTCGTCTGCGTCATCAGGTAGAGCCTCCCGTCCGCGCCCAGCGCGATCTGCCGCACCGGCTCGCCCACCCTGGTGAGCGTCGCCGACGGGTCCGGCGCGTGCGGCCCGAAGCGGTACACGCCCTGGTCCGTCATGACCGCTCCGTGCGCGCCGTCGCGTGTGACCACGAGCTTGCTCACCGTGCCGGGCACCGTGATCACTCCGTGGATCTGCCGGTCCCCGGCCATGTTCAGGACCTGGATGATGGTCGTGCCGCTCTGGCTCCAGGCGAAGTAGAGCTCGCCCGCTCCGTTCGCGGCGATCGCGCCGCCACTCTCGGGCAGCGCGATCGGGAAGACCGGCGTGAGTGGGATGCCGTCGGGCGCCCGGCCGGCGATGACGCCGTTCGCGCCGCTGCCCGGCGCCACCGCGGCGAAGTAGTGGGCGGTCGGGACGTAGACGATCTCGGTCGCGGGAGCGGGCATCCGCACCGGCAGTCCCACCCCCACGCCGCCTGGAAGGATGAAGTTCACGAGTGTGATGCCGCCGCCCATGACCCACCGCCCGTCGTCGCTGAAGGTCAGGTTGGCCACGCCGGCGAAGAACCGCGGCAGCGAGCGCAGCACGCCGTCCCCGCTGAACACCGCGACCGTCCCGTCGTCCGACCCCGTCACCACCCACTCGGCGCCCGGCGCGATGCCGACCCGGCGCGCCCCATCCCAGGTGTCGAACACGCGCTCGGGCTCGCGCCAGAGCTCGTCGTCCGGAGGCGGACCGCTGCGCGCGAACCGGTAGCGCGGCTCCTCGGTGAGGAGGCCAGCGAAGCCCTTGACCGCGAGGGACGTGGCCGCGGCGTCGCCCGCGTCACGGTCCTCATACGTCCCGACGCGCACGACGAACGGCGCGCCGGCGCTCACCTCCTCTACGTCCCCGATGCGCTCGGCCGCCTGGCTCGCCTCGGCCGACGACGCGAACGGGCCGACCGTTAGCGCGTAGACGGTGTCCGCGGTGGCCTCGACCACGAGCGCGGAGCCGCGCTCGATCGTCGCCAGGAGCTCCGCGTCCACCGGACGCACGAGCCGGGCGAGGGCGTCCAGATCCTCCCAGGCGCGGTCCACGCTCGCGACCAGCTCGGCGAAGACGCCCGGGTCGCCGCCGTCGGCGTAGCGGGTGGAGGCGCGCGAGATCTCTATCAGCCCGTCCGCGACGGCGACCACGCGGTCGCGCAGCGGGCCCGACGTGTCCAGCGTCGCGTCGAGGGCGTTGCCGGTGAAGCGCTGGATGTTCGCGGCGGAGTCGCGGATGACCGAGGCGTACCGCGGGCCGGAGACCACGTGGGTCCTGGCGCCGCTCAGCGTCCCCGCTAGCGCGTAGTCGTAGGCCGCCAGGCGCACGAGCAGGTAGGCGGCATCGACCGCCAGGTCGTGCGCACCCTCGACGTCCGTGGCCTCCCTCGGCGGTGGGGCAGGCTCACAGGCGGAGGCGAGCAGGAGAAGGGCGAAGAGCGCCGCGCCGGCTCGCCGCCAGCTACTCCTCGTCCTCTTCGTCGTCGTCGTCATCGGCCTCGACGGGAAGGGGCTCTTCCAGGATCGTGCCCTCCTCCGCGCTGCCGTCGCCGCCACTGGTCCGCTCTTCATCCGGGGTCTCTTCCTCTTCCTCTTCGGCCTCTTCGTCGCCATAACGGAAGAAGGTGCCCTTGATGTACGCCCGCTCCTTCGTTTCGACAGGGCGGTGATGCCCCGGGAAGGAGATGCGGTGGGCGTTCTCGGGGCTCTGGTGGACCTCCCGGACGGCCACCCGGGGGTTCGCCTGGTCGTTCGTCACGAGCGCGACCACGTACTCGTTCCCGCTGCGGATGAGCTCGATGAGGCGCCGGCCGACCTTCGGCTCGAGGAAGCCGAGGAGCTCCCCGTCCCGCGTGTGCACGGCCAGCAGGCCCTCCTGCTCCCGGAGCTCCACCTCGGCGCCGGGCGAATAGCGCGCCACGATCGCCGGCGGCGCCGGGTTCATCAGCCGGAGGATGCCCGTCTTGCCCATGTCCTCGATGAAGAGGCGCGTCTGCGTCTTGGACTTGGTGGGCATGGTCTTCTTCTTGTCGTCGATCAGGAGGGCGATCCGGGCGAGCTGCCGCAGGGCAATGGGGTCGTGGGGGAAGGCCTTCTGGACCTCCTGGTAGGCGGCGCGCGCCTCTTCGAGCTTGCCCAGCTCCAGGAGAGCGCGGCCCAGGCGGTTCCGCGCCTCGGGGTCGTCGGGCGACACTTCGAGGATCTGCTTGTTGAGGTCGGCGGCGCGCTGCCAGTCGGACTCCAGGGCGGCCGCGACGGCCTGGTCGGCGAGCGTTCGCACGCGGACGGTGGTCTCGGCTGTTCTGGCCACGTATGCCTCCTGTCGGACGCGTGCGCACGCGAGGGCGCACGTTCGGGACATGAAGATGGTACAGGCCCCGCTAGGCGGGGGGCTCTGCCCCCCGCCGACCCCCCGTCGTAGTGTGCGCGTCGTGCCGTACCTGAGCGAGATACAGCACCGCCGCGTGCTCGGGCCCGGGGGCGACGAGGTCGGCCGCCTGCTGGACGTGGCGGTGATGCCCAAGGAGCAGTTCCCGGTGGTCCAGTGGGGCATCCTCGGCACGGGCGGGGGCGAGCGCGTGATCCGCTGGAGCGACGCCGTGATCGAGCCGGCGCACGTCCGCCTGCGCCGGCGCCTGGACCGGATCGAGCCCGAGTCGCTCCCTCCCGACGCGCTGCGCCTGGGCCGCGACCTCCTGGACAAGCAGATCGTGGACACCCACGGCGCCAAGGTCGTGCGCGTGAACGACCTCCAGCTCGAGGAGTCCAGCGGACAGCTCCGCCTGGTCGGCGCGGACGTCGGCGTGCGCGGGCTGATGCGCCGGGTGGGGGCCGAGGGCGTGGCCGAGCGGGTCGTGGGGCTGGTGGGCAGGCGCCTGCCGCGGGGGATCATCCCGTGGCACCTCGTGGAGCCGCTGGAGGAGCCCGAGGCCGCGGTGCGCCTCACCGTGCCGCACCAGAAGCTGGCCCTCCTGCATCCCGCCGACATCGCCGACGTCGTCGAGGAGATGACCGTTGACGAGCGGCGCCAGGTCTTCGAGCAGCTGGACGTGGAGACGGCCGCGGAGGCGCTCGCCGAGATCGAGCCCGAGATGCAGGTCGCGATCGTCAACGACCTCGACGAAGGCCGCGCCGCCGACATCCTGGACGAGATGGCGCCCGACGAGGCGGCGGACCTGCTGCAGGATCTGCCCGAGGAGCGGCGCGAGGAGCTCATCGAGCTCATGGAGGAAGAGGAGGGCGAGGACGCCCGGGGGATCATGGCCTTCCCCGAGGACTCCGCGGGCGGGATGATGACGACCGAGGTGGTCTCGTTCCCGGGAGAGATCACCGCCCAGGTCGCCATCGAACGCCTGCGCGAGCTGAAGCCCGATCCGGAGCAGGCCTACTACCTCTACGTCGTGAACGGCGAGGGCAAGCTCGAGGGCATCATCTCGCTGCGCGACCTGGTCGTCGCCGACCCGCAGACCGCCCTCTCGGGACTCATGGACCCGCACGTGCTCGCCGTGGACGCCGGCGCGAGCAAGGAGGACGTCGCGGCGATGATCGCGAAGTACGACCTGCTGGCCCTCCCCGTCATCGACGCCCGCCGCCGTCTGCTCGGGTCCGTGACCATCGACGACGTGGTCGAGATCATGCTCCCGCGCGGCTGGAAGAAGAGGTCTCTCCGGTCCATCGCGCGATGACCCGCGCACGCGCGTGACCATCGGACCGGTCCGCAGGGGGATCCGCGGCCTCAGCCGCGTGCGCGGCAGCGCCGCCGGCCGCCGCGCCGGCCTCATGACGTTCCTCGCCGTCATGGGTCCGGGGATCATCACGGGCTTCGCGGGCAACGACGCCGGCGGTGTGGCGACGTACACCGCTGTGGGCGCCCACCACGGCTACGCGCTGCTCTGGCTGCTGCTGATCTCGACCGTCGGCCTCGGCGTCATCCAGGAGATGTGCGCCCGCATGGGAGCGGTCACCGGCAAGGGCCTGTCCGACCTGATCCGCGAGCGCTTCGGCGTGCGCTGGACGGCCGTGGCCATGCTCGCGCTGCTCGTGGCGAACGGCATCAATGTCGCCGCGGAGTACGCGGGGATCGCCGTGAGCCTCAGCCTGCTCGGCGTGCCCACCTACATCGCCGTCCCGGTCGCGGGCGTCGCGATCTGGGCCCTCGTCGTGTTCTTCCCCTACCGGGTCGTCGAGCGGACGCTCTTCGTGCTCCTGCTGGCATTCGTCGCGTACCCGATCACGGCGGTGCTGGCGGGGCCCGACCTCGACCAGGCCGCGCGCGACGTGCTCGACGGCGGCGGGCTGGTGGTGGGCGGCCGCGTCGAGGTCGCGGCGCTGCTCGCGGCCCTGGCCCTCGTGGGGACGACGATCACGCCGTACATGCAGTTCTACATACAGGCCTCGATCGTGGACAAGGGCATCGACCGGGCGAAGTACCACTTCACGCGGTTGGACGTGCTGCTCGGGGCGCTCCTGACGGGCCTGAACGGTCTGTTCATCATCGTGGTCGCCGCGGCGGTGCTGAACCCCGCCGGCATCGAGGTCGCCACCGCGGAGGACGCCGCGCGCGCGCTCGGGCCGCTCGCCGGTGCGCAGGCGGAGCTGCTGTTCGGCGTCGGACTGTTCGGCGCCTCGCTCCTCGCAGCGACGGTCATGCCGCTCTCGACCTCCTATGCCGTCTGCGAGGCGTTCGGCTGGGAGTCGGGCATCAGCAAGGACTTCGGCGACGCACCCGTGTTCATGGGACTCTTCACCTTCCTGCTGGTCGCAGGCGGGGCGCTGGTGCTCGTCTTCCCCGCCGGGCTGCTCATCGAGCTCATCCTGGTCTCGCAGGCGGTGAACGGCCTGCTCCTGCCGGTGATCCTGGTGTTCATCCTGCGCCTCGCAGGCGACCGCACGCTCATGGGCCGCGATGCCAACGGCCCGCTCAGCGCCGTCACCGGCTGGGGGATCGCCGCCCTGGCGTCGGCGCTCTCGGTCGCGTACGTGGCGGCGCTGGCGCTGGGGCTGGGTCCCTCCTAGCGCACCGCCGGCGCGGGAGGGGCCGCCTCCACGCGGTTCTTGCCGGCGCGCTTGGCCCGGTACAGCGCGTCGTCGGCCGCGCGGAACAGGCTGTCCGCATCTGCCGCCGATACGGGGAACGTCGCCACGCCGACCGAGACGCTCCGCTCCACGCCCGCGGCGTCCGAGGCCGCGTACGCGGCCGCGCGGATGCGCTCGGCCGTGGCCTTCGCCGAAGCGAGGTCGGTCTCGGGCTGCAGGATCACGAACTCGTCACCGCCGAACCGGGCCAGGAGGTCGCTCGCGCGGACGTGCTGGCGCACAGTGCGCGCGAGCGCCACGAGCAGCTCGTTCCCCGCGGCGTGGCCCGTCCGGTCGTTCACCAGCTTGAGCGCGTCGCTGTCCACGATGATCAGCGCGATCTCGTGGGCGTAGCGCTGCGCGCGCTGGAGCTCCTCCGCGAGCCGGGTCGTGAAGTAGCGCGTGTTGAAGAGGCCCGTCAGCGCGTCGGTGATAGCCAGCCGCTGGGCCTCTTCCAGCGCTTCGGCGCGCGCGATGGCCGCCGCGGCCTGGGCGGCGAGCACCTCGAGGAGGCGCTCGTGCTCCGGCCGGAAGTGGTCCACCGCCGAGTGCAGCAGGATGAGGCTCCCGTAGCTGTGGCCCTCGCTCCGGAGGGGTATGCCCAGGAGGCCGCGCAGGTGAGGGACCTCCGAGTGCCAGCCGGGCTCGAGAGCCTGGACATCGGGTATGCGCAGCGGCCGGCCGCTCTCGAGGATGCGCCAGCTCACACCCGCGGGGTCGTCCGGCGGTAGCTTCGAGATCGGCTCGACCGGCACGTTGTGGCTGGCGGCCAGGAAGAAGTGCTCGTCCTCGGAGAGCCGCCAGATGACGCCCGCCTCCCCTCCAGTCAGGCCGACGGCGCCGTCGATCACGTAGGAGAGGACCTCGGCGAGGCGCGAAGCGTCGGAGAGCCGGCGGCTGACCTCGTGCAGCGCCGAGAGCTCGACGATGCGGCGCGACTGCTCGCTGTGCGCCTTCGCCGCGGCGAGCAGGAGCGCGACCTGGCTGCCGAGGGTCTGCGCGAAGCGGAACTGGTCACC
>JBOGTE010000056.1:0-12153 GCA_050692015.1 Candidatus Limnocylindria bacterium | reverse complement strand
CCCGCGTCCGGGGCGTGGCCCACGAGTTCTCCACGATCCCGGGCGTCAAGGAGGACGTGGTCGAGATGGTCCTGAACCTCAAGACCATCCGCCTGCGCTCCTTCGCGACGGAGCCGGTCACGCTGGTCCTCGAGAAGGAGGGCCCCGGTGACGTCACCGCCGCCGACATCCAGACCACCAGCGACGTCGAGATCGTGAACACGGACGCCCACATCGCCACCCTGGAGCCGGAGGCGTCACTGTGGATGGAGCTCACGGTCGAGACCGGCCGCGGCTTCGTCTCGGGCGACCGCCGCGAGGGCCTGCCCATCGGGGTCATCCCGATCGACGCGCTCTTCGGCCCGGTCCGCAAGGTGAACTTCACCGTCGAGAACACGCGCGTCGGCCAGGTCACCAACTACGACCGGCTGATCTTCGACGTTTGGACCGACGGCACGACGCCTCCGGACGAGGCCGTCGCGCAGGGCGCGCAGGTCCTGGTGTCCCAGTTCACCCTGTTCGCGGGCCTCACGCGGGCGCAGCCGGCGATCCCGCCGGCCGCTCGCGCCGACGGCGGCTCGCTGCCGCCGGCCATCGCCGACATGCCCATCGAGGACCTCGACCTGCCGCAGCGGGCGTTCAACTCGCTCAAGCGGCACGGCATCACCAAGGTCGGGCAGCTCCTGCAGACCCCCGACGAGGAGCTCCTGCGCATGCGCAACTTCGGCAAGAAGTCCCTCGACGAGATCAAGGAGCGCCTGGTGTTCCGCGGCCTCATCGAGGCGCCCGAGGGCGGCCTCCAGGCGAGCGCCGAGGGCGAGGGCGAGACCGAAGGCGAGAGCGACGTGGACGTGGACGAGCTGGAGCAGCCCGGCAGCGAGGGCGAGCTCGGCGACGAGCCCGACGAGGGCAACCGCCCCGGCGACGCCGACGAGCAGGTGGTCACGGGCCGCGGGAAGCTCGAGGACGAATAGCGGGTGCCGCACCAGATCCACCAGCGCAAGTTCGGCCGCGAGACGGCCCACCGCACCTCGATGCTGCGGAACCTGACCGTGTCCGTGCTCCGCTACGAGAAGGTCAAGACGACCGAGGCCAAGGGCAAGGAGATCCGGCGCTTCGTGGACAAGATGATCGGCCTGGGCAAGGACGGTTCGCTGCCGGCCCGCCGCCGGGCCCTGTCGTGGCTCCCCGAGCCGCTGCTGGTGGACAAGCTCTTCACGGACCTGGCGCAGCGCTATCCCGACCGCGACTCCGGATACCTCCGGATGACCAAGGTCGGCCGGCGCGTCGGCGACGCCGCCCCGGTCGTCCTGCTCGAGCTCATGCCGGGCGCCGAGGAGGAGAAGAGGACGGCCGCGGCCGAGGCCGAGGAAGCGGCGCCGAAGCGCCGGCTGCCCTTCAGGCGCGCCAAGAAGGCTGAGGGCGAAGAGGGCACAGCCGCAAGGACGAGCAGGAAGAGTCAGGAGACGACGGAGAAGAAGGCGCCTAAGGAACCGGCGCGCGCTTCCAAGAGAAAGGCACCTGCCTAGGAATTACAGGGCGCGTGTCGCCTACGACGGAACGCGGTACTCCGGGTTCCAGACCCAGCCGAACGCGCCGACCGTACAAGCCGAGCTGGAGCGAGCGCTGTCGAGCATCTGCGATCAGCCGATCAAGCTCGTAGGCGCGGGCCGGACCGACGCGGGGGTCCACGCGACGGGCCAGGTCATCAGCTTCAGAGCGGACACCAAGCTGGACGAAGCGACCATCGCAAGGGGGGTCAACGCCCTCCTTCCCGCGGACATCGCGATCCGGGAGGTCGAGCCGGCGAGCGAGGACTTCCACGCTCGCTACTCGGCGACGGGTCGCACATATGAATACCGGATCCGGACCGCACCGCAGCGCGAGCCGCTCGAGCGGCTCCGGGAGCGCTGGCTCCCGGCGGCACTCGACGAGCCCGCGATGGCGGAGGCCAGCGCGCTGCTGGTGGGCCGCCTGGATCTCTCCGCGTTCGCCATCGGGCCCGGAGGGACACGGACGGTGCGCCGCGCGACGTGGTCCCGCGAGGGGTCGCTCCTCCGCTTCGAGGTCGAGGCGGACGGGTTCCTGCGCGGGATGGTCCGGGCGATCGTGGGTACCCTTCTCTGGGTCGGCCGCGGCCACATCACGGTCGGCCGGGTCGGGCAGATCCTGGCGAGCCGGGACCGCTCGCAGGCGGGACCGAGCGCGCCGGCGCAGGGGCTCTGCCTGGTCCGCGTGAGCTACGCGGGGCCGGCGGAGCGGTCGGGGGAGCAGAGCGAAGACGACGAATAGAGCAGAGCGGAGAGGGCGAGGGGCAATGAGCACATATACGGTCAAGGCGAGCGACATCGAGCGGCGCTGGTGGATCGTCGATGCCGACCGCGCCACGCTGGGACGCCTCGCCACGCGCGTCGCCACTCTGCTCCGCGGCAAGCACAAGCCCGCGTTCAGCACGCACCTCGACGTGGGGGACGCCGTGGTCGTCGTGAACGCCGCGCGCGTCCGCGTCACGGGCAAGAAGCTCCAGGCCAAGCAGTACTTCCGCCACTCGGGCTATCCCGGCGGCTTCAGGGCCGAGACCCTGGAGCGGCTGCTCGAGCGCCGCCCCGAGGAGGTCATCCGCCGGGCCGTGCGCGGGATGCTCCCGCGCAACCGCCTCGGCGAGAAGATGGTCCGCAAGCTCCACGTCTACAGCGGCCCGGAGCACCCGCACGAGGCGCAGCGTCCGGAGCCCGTCACCAAGGAGGCCATGGCATGAAGACCGCTCCGTTCTTCCAGGGCACCGGGCGGCGCAAGACTTCCATCGCGCGGGTGCGGCTCGTACCCGGTGACGGCAACGTCATCGTGAACGGCAAGGCCCTCGTCGACTACTTCGGCAACGACAGCGCCGCCGACATCGCGCTCCTGCCCTTCCAGGTCACGAACAGCGTCCGCCGCTTCAACGCCATGGTGAAGGTGGAGGGCGGCGGACACAGCGGCCAGATCGGCGCGATCTCGCACGGGGTCGCGCGTGCGCTCCTGCAGGTGGACCCGGAGAACCGCCCAGCGCTTCGCAAGGCCGGGCTGCTGACGCGAGACCCCCGCGCCAAGGAGCGGAAGAAGCCCGGACTGAAGCGCGCCCGCAAGGCGCCTCAGTTCACGAAGCGGTAGTCGTCGAAGGCGGTCGCGACGGCGGCTCCGTGAACGAACTTGCCTCTTGCAGCGCGCGCGCGTAGTACTGGTGGACAGCGCGGCGAAGGAGAGGTAGTGGCTGTGCGGTCGCGCGCGCCGAGGTGGCGCCACGTCACTGCGCTCGTCCTCGCCCTGGTGATCGCGGAGCCCACTCCCGGGCTCGCGCTTACGCGGCCCCCCACGACAGACCAGCAGGAACAGGGTCAGCTGGCGGCCGTCAGCGTGCTCGCTGACTCCGTGCGCGACCACTCCGGCGTCCACGGGCAGAGCGGCTGGTACTACGGCTACCTCTCGGGCTCCTTCGCAAGCACGACCTTCGACCTGCTGCGGCAGTGGGTGCCCGGCGCGCACGGCGACTGGCGCGACGTCTGGTTCCTGGACCGGCAGCGCTACCGCACCCAGCTGTGGCAGGACGGCGGGCACCCCAACACGGACGGCGGCGTGCACTGGACCACGCGGCGCTGGATCAGCCCCGTGGAGGGGTCGCTCAGCATCACCGGCCGCCTGGCCAAGGGCGACACCGGCGGCGGCGACGGCGTCACCGGGCGGGTCATCGTGGACGGCGTGGTCGTCTTCCAGCAGTTCATCGCCGCGACTGACGGCGTCGGCGTCAGCTACTCGCTGGCCCCGAGCGTCAAGGTCGGCTCAACCGTCGACCTGGCCATCGAGGCCGGCGGCACGGAGAACTTCGACAGCACCGTCTTCACCGCGGTCATCTCCGCCGAGGCCGACGCGGGCACGCTAGAGGCCCACACCTTCGGCGACTGCCGCGCCTGCGCCTATTCGCCCGACCCGGTCAACCTGGGGACGGGCGTCTTCACGCTCCGGGCCAGCGACCTGGAGCTGCCCGGACGCGCCCTGCCCTTGGCCTTCGCGCGCCGGTACAACTCCGCCGACAGCGCCGCCGGGTCGCTCGGGCCGGGCTGGACGCACAGCTACGACTGGCGCCTAGGCGAGAGCGGGGCCACCGTGCACCTGCGCCGCGGCGACGGCCGCCGCGAGACATACCTTCGGAACACGGATGGCTCGTACGCCGCGCCTCCGGACACCTTCGACGTCCTCGTGCAGAACGGCGACGGCACCTTCACCCTCACGCTCACGAGCCAGGTCGCCTACCACTTCGCGACCGACGGGCGCCTGTCACGCATCAGCGAGCCCGCCGGGAACCAGATCACCCTCACGTACACCGGGTCCGACCTCACGCTTGTCACCGACACCGTCGGCCGGCAGGTGGCGTTCACGTACTCGGGCGGCCGCCTCGTCCAGCTACAGGATCCGCTCGGCCGCAAGGTGACCTACGGATACGACGCCGAGGGCCGCCTATCGACCGTGACCGACCGGATCGGCAACGCGCCGGGCGAGGACCCGGCTCAGCACCGCTGGCAGTACGCGTACGACGGCGCGACCCGGCACCTCACGACCATCACCGACCCGGACGGCCGGGTTCGCGTGCGGAACACGTACGACGCCCAGGGCCGGGTGACCCAGCAGCGCGACGGACTGAACCACCTGACGACCATCACGTACGGCGTCCTCGTGACGGCCACCACCGACCCGCGTGGGCACGAGGCCACGTATACCTTCGACGACCGCATGCGCGTGCTCTCGCAGACCGATGTGGTCGGCACGGACACGTACACCGTCTCGTACACGTACGACGCCGCGGGCAACCGGACCAGCGTCACCGACCGCGAGGGCAACACGACCGATCTCACATATGACGCCCGCGGCAACGTGCTGAGCAAGACCGACCCCTCGCCGGACGGCGTCGCGCCGCGGCCGGTCACCACCTTCGAATATGACCTCGAGAACAACCTGACCGAGACCACCGACGCTCTCGGTGCGGTGACCACGCTCACGTACGAGCCGGCCGCGAACGTCCTGCTCTCCGTTGCACGCCAGGTCGACGCAAGCACCACGGCCACGACCTCGTACGAGTACGGCGACCAGGCCAACCCGGGCCTGCCCACGCGCGTGTACTCGCCCCTGGGCAACGCCGGCGGCACGCCGGATCCGACCTTCTCGACCGTCCTGGCTTACGACACTGAAGGCAACCTCACCTCGCGGACCGACGCCGACGGCGCCACCACCACCTTCGCGTACGACGACGTCGGTCGCCTGACCAGCTTCATCGACCCGGACGGCAACGCACCCGGCGGCGTTCCGAGCCTGCACACCTGGACCATCGGGTACGACCCGAACGACCGCGAGATCCGCCGAAGCGATCCCCTATCTGGCGAGCTCGAGTACAGCTACGACGGCGCCGGGAACAGGACGTCGCTCGCCGACCGCAACGGCAACGTCACCAGCTACTTCTATGACGCCAACGCGCGGCTCCGTGAGGTCCAGCAGAAGCCCGATCCGGCCGGCGCGACCGTGTACACGACGACGGTCGAGCGGGACGAGAACGGGAACGCCACGCGCATCACCCAGGGCAAGGGCGCCCTCACCGACTACGCCTTCGACGCCCTCGACCGACTGACCGCTGTGACCACCTATCCCACGCCGACGGCCCCGCTCACCACCACCTACGTCCTGAACGGCAACGGCCAGCCCACCAGCCGCACCACGGGCGACGGTGTCACCGTGACCTATTCGTCCGACGCCCTGGCGCGCCTGACCGGCGTTAGCGGCCCATTGCTCTCCATCGGGTACGAGTACGACGCCCTTGGACGCCGCACCTCCATGAGTGACGCGCTCGGACTGACCACCTACGACTACGACGACACCGGGCGGGTCCTGGAGATCAGCTCGCCCCTCGGCACGCTGGGCTACGACTACGACCTGGACGGCAACCGCATCCTCCTCGAGTACCCCGGCGGCGACCCGGTCATCTATTCGTACAGCCCCGGCGGTCGCCTGGAGTCCGTCACCGACTGGGCCGCACGCACCTCCACGTACACGTACACGCCCTCGGGCCTGGTGGACACGCTGGCCCAGCACGGCGGTCTCGCCGCCGCATACACCTACGACCGGGCCCAGCGCCTGACCTCGCTCGAGTACACCCAGACGGTCGCAGGCCTGCCGGTGACGGTCCTGCGCCAGGACTTCAGCCTCGACGCCGAGGGCAACCGCACCCAGCTGGTCGAGTCAGGTGCCCTGGGCGACCCTCCGCCCGGTCCGAGCGACACCTTCAGCTATGAGTACGACGGCCTCAGCCGCCTGCTGTCAGCCGACGCGGTGCTCTTCGGCGGCGGCACCCGCAGCGAGACCTTCACCTACGACGCTGCCACCAACATCCAGGCCCGCACCGGACCGGCCGCGACTTACACCATGGACGGCGCCAACCGTGTCACGACCGACGGCGCGCAGAGCTTCACCTGGGACGGCGCCGACCGGCTGGTCCAGCGGGGCGCGGACACTTTCAGGTACGACTCCCTCTCGCGACTGACCGCAGCGAGCGTCGCCGGCGCAACGAGCAGCTACCAGTACGACGGCGACGGGCTCCTCGCCATCCGCAGCGACAGCGCCGGGAGCACCAACTTCGCCTGGGACACCTCGACAGCGCCCGCGCCGCTGCTGGAGGCCGGCAGCGACCGGGTCGTACACGGCCTCAGCCCGCTCTACCTGGCTCGGGCCGACGGCCAGACCGTGCGCCTGGTCCGCGACGCCCTCGGAAGCGTGCGCGCCGAGCTCGACGACCTCGGCCTGGTGGCCAAGGCCTTCCGCTACGCCGCCTACGGCGCGATCACCGACCGCATGCCCCTGGACGCGACACCGACTCTGCTGGGCTTCACCGGCGAGCTCGCGGATCCAAGCGGCCTGACCTACCTGCGGGCGCGCTGGTACGACCCTGACGCTGCGCGCTTCCTAAGCCGCGACCCGTATCCAGGATTCAGCAGTCGTCCCGCCTCCTTGAATGCCTATGCATACGCGCATGCGAATCCGAGTCTGATGACCGATCCAAGCGGTCAGTTCCCTCCCTTGCTCATCGCGCTGATCCCGGCTATCTGGGCAGGCCTAGAAGTTGCGCTCTCCGTTGCGGACGCTGTAAGTGCGGTCCAGACAGTTGCCGATCCAAAGGCGAGTGCGATCGAGAAGATCTCGGTAAGCGGCCTCTTTGTGTTTGGCCTCCTGACTCCCGGTGGCGGTCATGCGACTGTTGGTCGGGCCGTCACGCGTAACCTCTTCGGCGGACGAGCTCCGGTCGACGAGGTACTCCGCGGTGCTGAACGCTGGTTGGGCCCGGGGTACAAGGAGATCGACAATGGTGTTTTCCGTTCTGCCGATGGGGCAAGGCAGTTCCGAATGGGGGCTCGCGACCTCACTCACCCGAAGGGCGCACATGTCAGCTTTGAAGCGATCAGTCCAGACGGGCGAACGATCATAGAAAACACCCACGTACGACTTGCGGAACCGTACTGAGTGTCGAAGGGAATGGGCTCACGGTTGATCGCCCGGGTCCATGCGACCTCGGCTGAGCCACGCGTCCGCCATTACGTAGGATTCCCGCCGGAGGTTACTGGACGAGACGATAGGAGACTGCTCCCGGTGGCCGCATTGCTCTTCATTGAGGAGACGCCGAATGGCGTGTATCTGGACCGCTATTCATCCTCTGGCGAGTTTGCGGGCGACACGTGGCATCGGACGCTAGAGGACGCGAAACATCAGGCGAGCTACGAGTATGGAGAGCACGTCTCCCCGTGGACCGCTGTGCCCGAGGAGATCGAAGACGTCGTGGACTTCGGGCTCTCCGATAGACGCGACTAACGCCACCGCAAGGAGTGGACGGCGTCGATCGCTCGGGCCGAGGCGGCACGCGGGCCTTCACCTGGGACGGGGCCGACCGGCTGGTGCAGCAGGGCGCCGACACCTTCAGCTACGACCCGCTCTCGCGCCTGACGGCGGCGAGCGTCGCGGGAGCCGCGAGCACCTATCAGTACGACGGCGATGGCCTGCTTGCGATCCGTACCGGCAGCACTGGGAGCACCAACTACGTCTGGGACACCTCGACGGCCCCCGCCCCGCTGCTGGAGGCCGGCGGCGACCGCGTGGTCCACGGCCTCGGCCCGCTCTACCTGGAGCGCGCCGACGGCTCGACCATCCGGCTGGTCCGGGACGCTCTCGGAAGCGTGCGGGCCGAGGTCGACGACCTCGGCCTCGTCACGAAGTCCTTCCGCTACGCCGCGTACGGTGCGATCTCGGATCGCTTCCCCTCATCCGCCACGCCGACGCTGCTCGGATTCACCGGAGAGATCGCAGATCCGAGTGGGCTGACCTACCTCCGCGCACGCTGGTACGAGCCATCGCATGGGCGCTTCGTCTCGCGGGATCCCTACGCCGGAACTCTCACCGGACCCGTCAGCTTGAATGCATATATTTACGCAGCAGGTCGGCCGAACCTACTGACGGATCCTCTGGGACTAGACCCGGGAGAGCCGGATCGCGATCCGGGACTCGGCTGTCAGAAGTTCGTTCTGTGCCACGTGATTCCGGTCTTGTCTGCGGAGGCAGCAGCGGTCGCCGGGCGGGACGGTCGCCGTGTTCCTACCCGTCCGGGGACCCTTTGGCCCACAGATCATCCTGTTCGCCAAGGGCAGAGCCCGCACGGCGTCCGGAAGCGAGGCTTCCCCGAAGGGCCCTCCGGCGGCTCCGGGCAGCGGCGAGTTCAAAAGGATCAAAGGCAAACCCACTCCGCCTGGCTACGACCCGCGAACCTGGGATTACGGCGCGGCAAGTCGAAGCTCGGAGCAAAAGTCGTATTGGGACTCGGCGGGAGGAGAGTGGCGCTGGCACGACAGCGACCGTCATCACGTGAGCCCGCGCTGGGACTACAACCCGTGGGATGCCTGGAACAGCCCTTGGGGGCACCGATGATGGCCGATCGCACGTCAGAGTCGGCGGTCGTCTGGCAACTGCACCGGGAGCGGTCCGGCGACGTCATACGGGTCGTCCTGCCCGACCGAGCCTCCGCGCTTCTGCTACGCAATCTTCTCCAGCGCGTGGCCGACCTAGGCCAGCCAGTGAGTGTCGGGCTAGAGCGGCGTATGAAGCTGAGCGGAATCATCAGGGTCATCCTGCGTCGCGCCGAGCAACCCTCCCGAAAGGCACTCTCAGGACAGGACGGCAGCTTTGAATGGACCTGTACGAGGGAGCAGTGGCTTGTGAACGCGGGTCTCCTGGAGCCCTTTCGCTTGGGTAGGGCCGGACACCAGTACTTGACGGATGAAGGCATCGACGATGCCCTTGTAGAGGTGTCGTTCGGCGAAGACTGATTGGAGACTGGCCGCTCAGATATGGCCGTAACTGATTCGCTCGGCCAACGTCTGCACCCCGGTCTCATGGACATCGCGACAGCCCGGCAAACCAGGGCGCAGACTAGGCGCGTGAAGAGCGTCCAGGGCTTCAACCTGGACGCCGAGGGCAATCGCACTCAGCTGGTCGAGTCGGGCGCCCTGGGCGACCTGCCCCCCGGTCCTAGCGATACCTTCAGCTATGAGTACGACGGCCTCAGCAGGCTGCTCGAGGCCGACGCGGTGCTCTTCGGCGGAGGCATCCGCAGCGAGACCTTCTCCTACGACGCCGCGACCAATATCCAGGCTCGCACCGGACCGGCCGCGACATACACAATGGACGGCGCCAACCGGGTCACCAGCGACGGCGCGCAGGCCTTCACCTGGGACGGCGCCGACCGCCTGGTCCAGCGCGGCGCCGACACCTTCAGCTACGACCCGCTCTCACGGCTGACCGCGGCCACCGTCGCCGGGGCCACCACCAGCTACCAGTACGACGGCGACGGCCTTCTGGCGATCCGCACCGGCAGCAGCGGGAGCACCAACTTCGTCTGGGACAGCTCGGTCGCTCCGGCGCCTCTCCTCGAGGCCGGCAGCGACCGGGTGGTGCACGGTCTGGGCCCGCTCTACCTGGCCCGGGCTGACGGCTCGACCATCCGCCTGGTGCGCGACGCCCTGGGCAGCGTGCGCGCTGAGCTCGACGATCTCGGCCTGGTCACGAAGTCCTTCCGCTACGCCGCCTACGGCTCGATCTCGGACCGCTTCCCCTCGGATGCAACGCCCACGCTGCTCGGGTTCACCGGCGAGTTGGCGGATTCGAGCGGCCTGACCTACCTGCGCGCACGCTGGTACGACCCTGTCTCGGGACGATTCACAAGTCGAGATCCCTTCATCGGCAATGTTCACCGGCCGGCGAGCCTTAACGCATACGGTTACGCGGCGGGGCGCCCGAGTCTCTTGGTCGACCCTCTCGGACTTGATCCGGAGAGGTCGAAATTGGGCATACGCGATCGCGGACGTCTTTGCGGATCTCGACTCGACCGACAATGGCACGCGCCTGACGGCGTACGCCAAGGTCGTCACTGCGGGCATTGGAGCCGGACTCGTCGCAGCCGCTGGCGTGGCGGCCGCCTCAGCGGCCGTCGGTGCAATCTCAGCTGGACACGCGGCCGCGGCTAGTGGAGGCACCATCACTCTTTACCGCGCTGTGGGAGCCGCTGAGGCCTCCGACATCATGCGGACGGGCGCATACCGGATCGCCGGCGCATCTGCGGAGTTTGGAAAGTACTTCTATGGCACGAAGGAGCAGGCAGAGCGATTCGTCGCGAGCGGATGGGCCACGCGAGTTACATCCGGCGTTTTCCCTCGGGCGGCTTTGGAGAGTCCCCGGATCGATCCGGTTCTTGAAGGCCTCTCCTATTTCATCCCTAGGAGTTTCTTCCCTCTAGGTCCAGTGAGGTTCTACTGATGCAAGAACGTCTCCGAATAGACATCGAGCTCTCTGCATTGGCAACGCAGCACGGCGGTCGCTCGTCTCCGATCACGACCGGCTATCGGCCGCTCTGCATCTTTGTCGACGACGGTGAGAAGGTGACGATCGGGCTCTGCGAACTCGAGACTCCCGTGCCGATAGAACCGGGCCGCAGTGGACGGGGCACGCTCATCTTCGATGAGCGTGTTGCCTCGGAAGCGCGGCAGGCTGCGAAGGAGGGCGTGGCTTTCGAGATGGCCGAGGGCGATCACGTCGTCGCCACCGCGAGGGTCCTGAGAGTCCGCTGAGGGCCGATGTCGCGGTCACGTACGCCTACTACCACCGGCCCGGCCGCGACCTACACCACCAACGACCCAATAGGGTCACCAGCAACGGTGGCAGAGCTTCATCTGACGATCACGACGGAATGATCTAGCGCGGCGGCAAGTGCAACTCGCCGGTAAGGAGCAGTCGGAACCGATCCCAGAGGAAGCCCGTCTTCGGTACATGCTGCGCCGCCGAATGATGTTCGTGCTCGGCGGCATTGCCCTCGCCGCCTTGCTGCTCTTCCTGGCCCGAGCAGTCGGTTAGGTCCACACTGGGTGGAGATCTCGCCTCGCCGGCACTGACTGGCCGGCACGGCGCCGCAGTTCACGAACCGCTAGACCCTCCAGCGCTGCCGGTGGCGCCTGCGCACGGCGCGGGCGCACACTAGCGGCCATGAAGACCGTCCAGGACTTCAACTACAAGGTCGCGCTCGCTTCGGGGCTGAAGCACCTTCAGGCCGGGCGCCTGCGCCAGGCCGAGGAGCAGTTCCGCTACCTCGTGTCCAAGTTCCCGAAAGCGGACGGCGGGTACCGCGGCCTGGCCCGCGTCCAGGTCGAGCTGGGCGACCGCGCCGCGGCCCTGGCGACGCTGCGGGAGGGCGCGGCCGTGCTCTCCAGGTCCGGCGAGCGCGGCATCGCCATCGACATGCTGCGCGAGGCGGTGACCCTCGACCCTCTCGACCTGGCGGCGCACCGGAAGCTCGCCGCCGGCCTGGCGCTGATCGGCGACGTCAGCGGCGCCGCGGCCGAGTACGTGCGCTTCACAGAGCTCGAGCTCTCGGCCGGTGACCCGGAGCGCGCGAAGCTGGAGGGGATGTACGCCCTCGAGACCTTCGGCGAGATCCCGGCGCTGCAGGAGATGGCGCGCTCGCTGGGCCTCGGTCTGCGCACGCTTCTGCCCGCCGACGCCGCGCCGCCTCCCGCCGCGCCCGCCGAAGAGCCGCGGCCTCCCGCACGGCCGGTGATCGACGAG
>JBOGTE010000055.1:0-13077 GCA_050692015.1 Candidatus Limnocylindria bacterium | reverse complement strand
CCGCAGGCCACCGCCCCGCCGGCGGCGCCGAAGGCGAGAGCGAGCGCCAGCAGGATCCCGATCATGCGCACCCTGTCCCGGAGACGCAGGAGCCGTGCCGCGGGATCGCCCCTAGGCTCAGCGCTCGATGACGCACCCGGGCCGCGCGGTCGCCGAACGCATCGGACCGGTCGGCGTCTGGACGTTCCGCCTCGACGAGATGACGAGCGCGGACGCCCGCGACGCCGTCAGGCAGTTCGAGAGGATGGGCGCGGGGGCGCTCTGGATCCCCGAGTCGGTCGTCAGCAAGGAGGTCTTCGCGCACTCGGCCCTGCTCCTGGGCTGGAGCGAGCGGATGACAGTCGCCACGGGGATCGCCAGCATCTGGGCCCGCGACCCGGTGGCCATGGCCAACGGCGCGCGGACGCTGGCCGAGTCGTTCCCGGGGCGGTTCGTCCTGGGGCTGGGCGTCAGCCACGAGCCGGCGGTGAAGCGCCGGGGCGGCGCCTACGAGCGGCCCCTGGCCCACATGCGCTCGTACCTCGACGCCATGGAGCGGGCCCGGTCCAGCGCCCCCGAGCCGGCCCAGCCGGCCCCCCGCCTCCTCGCCGCGCTGGGGCCGAGGATGCTGGAGCTCTCGGCGGAGCGCGCGGCCGGCGCGCATCCGTACTTCGTGCCGGTGGAGCACACGCCCTTCGCCCGGACCGCCCTGGGCGAGGGGCCGGTGCTCGCGGTCGAGCAGGCGGTCGTGTTCGAGTCCGATGCGACCGCGGCGCGCGAGATCGCCCGAGAGCACATGAAGGGCTACCTGCGGTTGGACAACTACGCGAACAGCCTTCGCCGGCTCGGATGGAGCGAGGACGACCTGGCCGGACCGAGCGACCGTCTGGTCGATGCCGTCGTTGCGTGGGGGCCGCAGGACAGGATCGTGGAGAGGGTGCGGGCGCACCTCAGGGCGGGGGCCGATCATGTGTGCGTCCAGCCGCTCGCCCGGCAAGCGTCGCCGATCCCATTCGATCGACTTGGTGACCTTCTGGCGGCGGGCCTCTCCCTGGCACCGAAGGTGCGCTGATGACGGATCGTCATGCAGGGTCGCTCGCGAGTCCTGGCGATCGAGGATGATCCCGACCTAGGGGTGCTCTACGAGTCCTTCCTGGGTGCGGAAGGTCATGAGGTACGGGTCGCCCAGGACGCGCGCGAAGGGCTGCGGATGATGCGCGACCCGCCCGACGTCGTGCTGCTCGACCTGATGCTGCCGGGCATGGACGGCTACGAGTTGATGCGCGAAATGCGCCGCAGGCCCGACCTCAAGGACATCCCTGTGATCGTCGTGTCCGCGTCGGTCCCGCCCGGCCGGCATCGCATACCCGGCGCGGACGCGGTCGTGCACAAGCCCTTCGAGTTCGACGGCCTGCTGCGGACCATCGACGGCCTCTCCCACCACCAAGCCGCCTAGCCGCCGCCTCGCGATACTGCGACCGTGCTGATCGCCGGGCGCGAGGTGCCGCTCACCAATCAGGAGAAGGTGTTCTTCCCGGAGAACGGGATCACCAAGGGCGACCTCGTCCGGTACTACGTGGATCTCGCCGAGCACGTCCTGCCGCACGTGAGCCGGCGGCCCGTCCAGATGAAGCGCTATCCGAACGGGGTCGAGGGCGAGTTCTTCTACCAGAAGCGGGTGCCGGTGCCGCACCCGGAGTGGCTGGAGACCGTCCACATCGAGTTCCCCAGCGGCCGCACCGCGGACTTCCCGCAGCTCAACGAGGCGGCCGCGCTCGCGTGGCTCGCCAACCTCGGCTGCATCGAGATCCACACCTGGCACTCGCGGGTGGACGACGTCGAGCGTCCCGACTACCTGCTCATCGACCTGGACCCGAGCGCCGACGACCAGTGGCCCGCGGTGCGTGAGATCGCGCTCGTCGTCAAGGACGCGATGGACGAGCTCGGCCTGGCCAGCTATCCCAAGACGTCGGGCGCGACGGGGATGCACATCCTCGCGCCGCTGGTGCGCGACCTCGAGTTCCCGGAGGTGCGGCGGTTCGCCAAGGCGATGGCCAAGATGGTGGAGAAGCGGGTCCCCAAGATCGCCACGACCACCTGGGCCGTGAAGGACCGGACCGGAGTGTTCGTGGACTACGGGCAGAACGCGCGCGACCGCACCATCGCCTCGGCCTACTCGATCCGCCCGACTCCGGACGCCCGCGCGTCCGCGCCGCTGCGCTGGGACGAGGTCGCGGACGTTGACCCCGCGGACTTCACGATCGGGACGCTGCGCGAGCGGGTCAAGGAGGTCGGCGACCTCACCGCCGGGATGTGGGAGAAGGCCGTCAGCATCGCGGGCATGTTCGAGAAGGTCGGGGAGAAGCCGCCGGGCGAGGGCCCCAAGCCGCGGAAGCGCACCGGCCCGCCCCGCGACTGGCGCACGGAGTGGCGTGAGCGAGGATCCGGCTCCGCCGGTCCGAGTGAACACAGAAAGTGATCGAGCGGAGCGAGGCGGCGAGGCCGGCCGCGGCGACAGCGAGGCCGGTCGAGCGCGTTAAGTGGGCTAGCGCACTCGGGTCACGCGCGCAGGAGCAGCCCGTCCAGCGTGGGGTCGCCCTTCTTCCGCCGAGGCTTCACCTGGTCCCAGGTGCACTCCGCCGGGTCCTTGTCCGGGCGGAAGCGCAGGAAGCGCGTGCCGTGCCGGAACCGGTCTTCCTCGACCTTGTCGAACCGGACCTCGCACACGAGCTTCGGCTCGACCGGGATCCACTCGAGGTCGCGGCCCTGCGACCAGCGGCTCTCCGCCCCCGGCTGGCGCCCGGTCGTGGGCTCCTCCGCCACGCGGAGCGGCGGCAGCATCGCCTGCAGCTGCTTCTGCAAGGGGCCGGTGATCCCGGAGGTGTGTCCCGCGAAGTCGAGCGTCCCGTCCCGGCGGTAGAGGCCCAGGTTGAGCACGGCGATGCGCGATCCGTTCACGCGGTAGCCCACGATCACGCAGTCGGCGGTCTTGTGCTTCTTCACCTTGCGCACCGCGTCGCGCGAGCCCGGCATGTATGCCAGGTCCACGCGCTTGGCGATGATGCCGTCGAGGCCTAGCATCTCGAGCCGCTCCAGCCAGGCCTCCGCCTGGGCGAGGTCGGTGGACGCGGGCGAGATGCGGAAGCCCTCCGCCGTCCGGAGCAGCGACTCCCGCCGCTCGCGAAGGGGCCGCTTGTGGACCGGGTCGCGTTTCCAGAGGAGCAGGTCGAACGCGATGAAGGTGGAGGGCGTCTCCGCGGAGAGCTTGCGGATGCGGCTCTCCGCGGGGTGGAGGCGCATCTGCATGGCGTCGAAGTCCAGCTTGCCTTCCCGCTCGATCACGATCTCGCCGTCTATCGCCGAGTGGGGCGGCAGCAGGTCACCGAGCGGGCGCAGCTCCGGGAAGTACCTTAGGAGCGGGCGCCCGTTGCGGCTCCACAGGGCGAGCTCGCCACCGTCGTTCTCGAGGACCCCGCGGAACCCGTCCCACTTCGGCTCGTACTGCCACTTCTCCCCCACCGGGATGTCCTCGACCAGGAGCGCCTCCATCGGCGGGAACGGGACGTTGGGGCCGGGCACGCCAGAACCATAGCGAGCGAGGATCCGGCTTCGCCGTGGCTTTCTCGCCCTTCCCGAGCAGGGGACCTGACACGCCGCCAGGGCGGGCGGCACGCGCGGTGCACCTGACCGGACCATGAGCGTGACGCGCATCCCGCTCGCGGCCGGCCGGTACGCCCGGCCACTCGGCCTCGCGCTGGTGGCCTGGGGCGTCCTCGGCCTTGTGCTCATCGGGCTCATCGTCGTGACCGTCGAGCCGGCGCTCGCGACGGCAGACGCGCTCGGCCAGCGCGAGACCGTCACCGACGTCCAGGCCGCCCTCGACACCACCGTCGCCTCGCTCGGCGGAGTGGGCGCGAGCGTGGTCGAGGGCCGCCGCGCCGCCGAGGACGCCGGCATCGCCGTGCGCGAGATCGCGGCCACGACGGATCAGCTGGCCCAGGCCATGTCCGTCTCGCTCTTCGGCGCTCAGCCCTTCCTGCCCATCGCGCAGGGCTTCCGGGGGCAGACGGCGTCGCTGGAGCAGCTGGCACTCGACCTCGACGCCCTCTCGAACGCGCTCCGCCGGAACGAGTCGGACGTCGCCGCGCTCCGCGCGAGCGCCGTCGTCCTCCGGGACCGCGTGGACCGCCTCGTGCCGGCCTCGCCGGTCCCGGCCGCGGACCTGCGCCCGCTGCTCTACGCGCTCCTCGGATGGCTGGCGCTGCCCGCCCTCGGGGCTGTCGGGAGCGGGACATGGCTGCTGCGCTCGGCCCCGGCCGGCGCCGCGCGCCGGCGTCACGCCGCATAGCTACACGCCCCGGAGCAGGGGTCGTGCCGCCAGTGAGGGTCACGCCAGGCGGCATAGGACGGATCTTGAGTTCTTCGCCTACGTCGTCGCGTGCCCCCTATCTCGGGCACCAAGCCAAAGGACGGCTATGGAAGCTGCGGGACGCGGAAGCGGCGCTGCTGGACGAGCAGGTCCTGGGCGAAGAGAGACTCGCGTGCATGGGCATCGAGGAAGTTCACGATCCCCTCGGCGATCGCGCTTGCGAGGAGGTCCGGCTGTCCCGTCATGAGCGCCCGGTCGTGCGCGTGGCTCACGTAGCCCATCTCGAGGATGACGGAAGGTGTGAACGGCGAGGTCGCGTTCTGGAAGCGGCGCCAGTTGTGCGCGTAGTAGTTGATCATGTCCCGGGTCGTGCGGTCCTGATCGTAGGAGAGACCGGTCGCGGCACCGTACGTCTCCTTGATCGCAGCTAGTAGTGCTGCCTCGTATGGCGTCCGTCGCGACATGTACGCCATCTTGAAGCCGCTGTTCTCGCCGGTGCCGTCGCCGTCGCCGTGCAGCGACACGAATGCGTCCGCGAGGTAGTGGCGCGGAAGCGTCACCGGGAGAACGTCAACGACGTAGCCCTGCGGCTCGAGGATCGCCTTGACGCGAAGTGCGATCTCGCGGTTTATGTCGCGCTCGTTCACGCTCCCCCAGCGCGTGCCTGTCTGTGTCCTGATCCGCGCGCCCAGCTCCGGCGGCGCGATCTCGGCCTCCCAGTGCCCGACCTGGATGCCGATCCGGCGCGGACCTTCCGGCATGTCGGGCTTCGCGACGCGGACGAAGGAGGATGTCGAGCCCCCGAAGCCGCTCGCGGGGGTCGCGGGCTCCGTCGGCTGGGGCACGATCACGGTCGGCCCGCCGACGGCCGCGTTCGCGACCGCTGGATCCTCGTTCACGGTCGTCTCAAGGTCCAGCGGACCGCCGGGGACGGAGGCCAAGGTCACGGGACCGGGCGCGACGATCGGTCCGATGACGACCGCGGCGAGCGCCAGTGCCGCGACGGAGACCGAGCCCCACACGGCTGCGAGGCCGATCCGCCGCTCCCTTGGCACGTGGCGATCTTAGCCAGAGGTGCGCGGAGACTGGTTAAGAGATCCGCTCGAAAAGAGGGGCCTGCTCGCGAAGGCCGCTAGCCCGGCTGCTTGGGCGCCCGCTGCGCCTTGCGCTCGTGTTCCAGCGCCCGCTCGCCCTCGCTCGGCCTCTCGGCCGGCGGGACCCCGAGCCCGCCCTGCGGGACGTTGGAGGCCGGCACGGGCCGGTCGGCCTTGATGGCATCCGCGTCGGTCGGCTCCAGGATCCTCTCGTCCACGCTGCCGCTCTTGGCCTCTGCCGTCTCCAGGTCGTCCGTGATCTCGGGCTCGTCCTCGCGCAGCGCCGCGCGATCCTTGACCGGGTCCTTCTCACCCATGCAGCACCTCCCCTCCACTCACGTGCATAGAGCGGGCCGCCCCCGAGGTGACGGCGCACCGCGGTACCCGACGCGGCTCGCGGCGCGCGGCCCTTTACACCTCGCTCCCGATCGTCCCGATGGCACACGATGTGCGCGGTCCGGATCCGCGTCCTACCTCCTAGGCCTCTCGCGCATCCGCATTCGCCGCGTCATCCACGGCGCGCCTCCCCTGAGCTCGGCGAGGCCGCCGACGCGAGCCCTCGTCGCGAGCGGATCGCCGCGGCGTGGCCGGAAATGGGTCCGATCGCGCTCGCCGACCGTCCGGCCCCGGCCCGCCGCGCTTTGATCCGCGAGCGACGAGGGTGAGAAGGAGGACGCCTCGCCGAGCGCAGGCTACACGGCTGGAGCGTTCACTCCGAGCAGGCCTGGGAGGATGGAGCCGAAGAAGTACCCCGCGATCCCGGCGACAGCCGCCAGCAGGACCACCTCGAGACCCGAGCGGATGGGGTTCGCCTCCGTCCAGCGCGACTTCACGATCCCGATCCCGAAGAGCGTCGCCAGGCTGAGCGCCATCGAGGCCGGGAACGCAGGGCCCGGGTCGAGGAAGACGTACGCGACGATCGGCACGATCGAGGCGAGCCCGAAGGCGACGCCCATCACGAGGGCCCCCTGCAGGGCGTTGCGTCCCTCGGCCACCGCGATGCCCAGCTCCTTCTCCACCATCGTGTTCAGCAGGACCTCCGGCTTCAGCGCGAGCTCCGCCGCGACGCGCTTCGCGGACGCCTGGTCGAGGCCCTCGTCCTCGAGCATGTACGCGACCTCGGCCTCGGCCTCCTCGGGGCGCTCGGCCACCTCCTCGCGCTCCTTCCGGATCTGGGCCAGAAAGATCTCGCGCTGGCTCTTGGAGGAGAGGTACTCGCCCGCACCCATGGAGAACACGCCCGCCAGCGCCGCCGCGATCCCCGCGATGAGGATGGCGAAGCGGTCGTTCGTCGCGCCGCCCACGGTGCTGACGACCGCCAGGGTCGAGACGAGGCCGTCCTGCGCGCCGAAGAGCGCCTCACGGATCTCGCCGAGCAGGTCGGCCTCCGCGCGCTCCTCTCGCAGGTGCTCTGCGAGCCAGGCGCGGTCGTGGTGCGGCCGCTGCTCCATGGCTACATTGTGGCCGTCATGGACCTGGCTCCTCTCAGGGACAAGCTGCAGAAGGACCTGGCCGAGACGGACCGGACGCTCGCCGTGATCCGCGAGCGCCTGACCGTCCCGCAGGTCGATAGCGGCGGGGAGATCGGGCTCGCAGACCAGCACCCGGCCGACGCCGCGACCGAGACCGAGTCGCGGGAGCTCGACATGACGCGGCAGCGCATGCTCGAGGCCCGCGTCAGCCGGATCGGCGAGGCCCTCGCCCGGATGGAGAGCGGCGCCTACGGCAAGTGCGTGGTCTGCGGCGAGCAGATACCCGAGGAGCGCCTCGCGGCCGTCCCCGAGACCCCCTACTGCGTCCGCGACGCGGCGCGCGAGGAGCGCCGCTAGCACACAAAGCGAGCGGCGCGATCCTGCGCGAGGGAGGGCTTTGCCCGACCGAGCCCCGTCCTATGGGCCCCCACGAGCGGAGCAGCCGAAGGCAGCGCAGCGAGTAGGGATGCACACTGGCATGCGGAGTGCTTCACACATCCGTTCCATGATCGAGACACATCCGTCGGACCAGCAGGAGCGGGCCGAGGGCGCGGCGCGCGTGATGTTCGTGGACGACGACCCCGGGGTCGTCGGGGCGGTCGGGGAGCTGCTGCGCGAGCAGGGCTACAGCGTCCGGGCCGTCACGGACCCCCGGAAGGCGGTCGAGGCCTTCGAGGACTTTGGGCCGGACCTCGTGATCCTCGACGTGCTGATGCCCAGCGTGGACGGGATCAGCCTGTGCCTGCACCTGCGCCGCGAGAGCGACGTCCCGGTGCTGTTCCTCTCCGCCAAGCGCGAGCCGCCCGACCGCGTGGTGGGTCTCCGCATCGGCGCGGACGACTACATGGGGAAGCCGTTCGACAACGAAGAGCTCCTCGCGCGGATCGGAGCGCTGCTGCGGCGCTCGCGGACCGATCGCACCGACACGGAGGACCAGCGCCAGATGCGCTTCGGCCGGTTCGTGATCGACCTCGCCGCGGTGCAGGCGATCGCCAGCGACCGCGTGGTCCCCCTGACCCCGACGGAGTTCAAGCTGCTGCGGACGCTGGCCGCGGAGCCCGGACGCGTCTTCTCGCGCGACGACCTGCTGACGACGGTCTGGGGCTACGAGCCCGGTAGCGACACCCGGCTCGTGGACGTGCACGTCGGCCGGCTCAGGAAGAAGCTGCAGGACGCCGGGGTGGACGACATCGTCATCGAGACGTCGCGAGGGTTCGGCTACCGGGCGACGCCGAAGGCGGCCTGACCAGCGCGCGGCGCGCGCGCACGGCGGCGGCGAGCTCGCGCAGCGCGGGCACCGTGTCCTCCCAGCCCAGGCAGGCATCCGTGACGCTCTGGCCGTAGGCCAGGCGGGCGGCCGCGCCGGGCGAGAGGTCCAGGTCCTGCCGGCCCGCCACCAGGTTGCCCTCGATCATCACTCCCACGATGCCCTGCTCGCCCTCGGCGACCTGCGCGGCCACGTCACGGGCGACCTCCGGCTGGCGCCGGTGGTCCTTGCGGCTGTTGTCGTGGCTGACGTCGATCATGACCCGTTCGACCTGGCCGGCCGCGCGGAGCAGTCCGAGCAGCCTCTGGATGCTGGTGCGGTCGTAGTTGGGACCGGTGCGGCCGCCGCGCAGGATCACGTGGCACTCGGGGTTCCCTTTGGTGGCCACGATCCCGGCGAGGCCCTGCTCCGTCACGCCCAGGAACCGGTGCGGGCGCGAGGCCGCCGCGACGGCGTCGATGGCCATCTGGAGGCCGCCGCCGGTCCCGTTCTTGAAGCCGACCGGCATCGAGAGACCCGAGGCGAGCTCGCGGTGCACCTGGCTCTCGGTCGTGCGCGCGCCGATGCTGCCCCAGGCGACGAGGTCGGACGTGAACTGAGGCGAGATGGGGTCGAGGAACTCGCACGCCGGAGGCACGCCGGCCTCAACGAGGTCGAGGAGGAGCTTCCGCGCGATGCGCAGGCCGTCGTTGATGCGGAAGGTCCCGTCCATGCCCGGGTCGTTGATGAGGCCCTTCCAGCCCGTCGTGGTGCGCGGCTTCTCGAAGTACACGCGCATGGCCAGCCGCAGGTCGCCGCGGACCTCCGGCTCGAGCTCCCGCAGGCGGCCCGCGTAATCGAGCGCCGCGGCGGGATCGTGGATGGAGCAGGGGCCGACGACCACGAGCAGCCGGTCGTCCTCACGCCGGAGTACGCGGGCGATCTCCTCTCGCCACTCCACCAGGCGCCGGGAGCCCTCCTCGGTGAGCGGCAGCTCCTCGACGAGGATCGCGGGCGGCACCAGCGGGCGGATCGAGGTGACGTGCAGGTCGCGCGTCCTCATGGACCTCATTGTGGTGGCTCGCCGATGGGGGTGACGGCGGGGGGCCGAAGCCCCCCGCGTACGACTTCGCTGTACACCGCCGTCGTCGCCATGCCGCGTGAGCAAGCTCCCGCGCATGGACTCCTAGGCGTTGTAGAGGAGAGCGGCTTCGCCGCTAGAAGACCGGCGTCTCCCGGTAGGTCCCGAAGGTCTCCTTCAGCGAGGCGACGATCTCGCCCATGGTCGCGCGGGCCTTCACCGCAAGGATCGTGGCAGGCATGAGGTCGGCGGCCGGAACGCCGGCCAGGCGCACCATCTCCGCGAGCAGCCGCGCCACCTCGCCCGTGTCGCGCTCCGCCTTGATGCGGCGGAGGTCCTGGACCTTGCGCCGCTCGGTCTCGAGCGGGACGCGGTGGGTCTCGACCGACGCGCCGGGCTCGTCATCGACGAAGCGGTTCACACCGACGACGACGTACTCGCCGTCCGCCTTCCGCTGCGCGACGCGGAAGGCGGTCTCGGCGATCTCGCGCTGCGGAAAGCTCTCCTCGATGGCCCGGATCATCCCGCCCTTGGCCTCGATGCGCTCGAGGTAGTCACCCACGCGCCGCTCGATCTCGTCCGTCAGCGCTTCGACGTACCACGAGCCGGCGAGCGGATCCACCACGTTCGCGACGCCGCTCTCCTCGGCGATGACCTGCTGCGTCCGGAGCGCGAGCTTCATCGCGGACTCCGTGGGTATCGCGTAGGCCTCGTCCAGACCATTGGTGTGCAGCGACTGGGCACCGCCCAGCACGCCGGCGAGCGCCTGCAGTGCCGTCCTGACCACGTTGTTGTAGGGCTGGGCCTTGGTCAGCGTCGCGGCGGCCGTCTGGCAGTGGAAGCGGATGCGCATCGAGGCCGGATCCGTGGCACCGAAGCGCTCCCTGACGATGCGGGACCAGATGCGCCGGGCCGCACGGAACTTCGCGACCTCCTCGAAGAGGTCGCGCTGCGCGATGAAGTAGAAGGACAGCCTGGGCGCAAACTCATCGACGCCGAGCCCGGCGCGTGTCACTTCCTCGACGTAGGCGATGGCGTTCGCCAGCGTGAACGCCACCTCCTGCACCGCGTTCGCTCCCGCCTCGGAGATGTGGTAGCCGCTGATGTTGATGGGGTTGTAGCGCGGAAGGTGGCGGGCGCTGTAGGTGATCGTGTCGCGCACGATCCGCATGGAGGGGCGGATCGGGTAGATCCACTCCTTCTGGGCGACGTACTCCTTGAGGATGTCGTTCTGGATCGTGCCTGAGAGCTTCCGGAGGTCGTGGCCCCTCGACTCGGCGACCGCTACGTACATGGCCAGGAGGATCCAGGCCGTTGGGTTGATCGTCATGGACACGCTCGTCGTCTCGAGGTCGATGCCCTCGAAGAGGGCGGCCATGTCGTCGATCACGTCGATCGCGACGCCTTCTCGCCCGACCTCGCCCTCGCTCATCTCGTCGTCCGAGTCGTAGCCCATGAGCGTCGGCATGTCGAAATCGACGGAGAGTCCCGTCTGGCCGTGCGCGATGAGGAACTTGAAGCGCTCGTTCGTGTCCATTGGGCTCCCAAAGCCCGCGATCTGCCGCATCGTCCAGTGGCGAGCGCGGTACATGGTCGGGTACGGCCCGCGGGTGAAGGGCTCGCGGCCGGGGAGCCCCACGTCCTCCCAGGTCGTACCGGCCAGGTCCGCCGGCGTGTAGGTCCGGCGCAGCGGGATGCCCGACTCGGTCTGGAAGTCCGCGCGCCGCTCGGGCTGGCGCGCGACGAAGCCGGCCACCTCGGACGCTTCCCAATCACGGACGTCGGCCTCGGCGCGGCGCCGCGCTTCCTCGGTGACGAGGGGCGTGGCCGGTCCGGGGGTCTCGGGGGGCGCGGTCACGTCGGGGGTCTGAGGGGGCGGAGCGTTCCTCGTCATATGTCCTCCCTGGGGGTCTGAGGGGGCAAAGCCCCCTCATAGTTTGTCCTCCTTGTTTCGCGCCAGAGGTCGCGGTCGTCGATGACACGCCGCGCCTTGAACTCCGTCCGCTCGAGCGTCCCGGGCGGGACGGGGACCACGGTGGCCCCGACCCCGAGCACCGTCCGAATGTCCGTCTCGGCCAGGCGCCGGAGGGCCGCGATCGCCTCCTCGCCCGCGACCTGGGTCGATCGGTCGAACTCGATCCGGACGGCGAGCTCGTCCATGGCCTCCTCGCGCGTGATGACGATCCGGTGCTCCCCTCCGTAGCCCGGCAGCGCCATCACGACCTCGTCGATGGCGCTGGGGTACACGTTCTCGCCGCGGATCGTGAACATGTCGTCTATCCGACCGTAGATGCCCCGCGGCAGGATCGGATAGGTACGGCCGCACGGGGAGGGGCCCGACTCCCAGCGGGTGAGGTCACCGGAGACGAGGCGCACCATCGGCTGCGAGCGGCGGTGGAGCGTGGTGTAGACGGGCGTTCCCTCGGACCCATAGGCGACGCGCCGGTACGTGACCGGATCGGCCACCTCGGCGTAGACGATGTCCTGCCACACGAGCATCCCCGCGCGCGCCGAGCTCTCGGCGAGGTTCATCCAGGGTGAGATCTCCGCCATCGACCCCGAGTCGAACACCAGGCCGCCGTATGTCTCCTCGATCTTCCCGCGGATGGCCGGGATCGAGGCGCCCGGCTCGCCGGAGAAGAACAGCTTCCGGATGCCGAACTCGCGGGGATCGATGCCCGCCTCGCGCGCGACCTCGGCGAGGTGCAGCGCGTAGGAGGGCGTCCCGTAGAACGCGCTCGGCCGCATCTCCCGCAGCCAGCCCGCCGCGCGTCGGGTCTGGCCGGCGGCGCCCGCGCCGAACGGGAAAACCCGCGCGCCGAGCCGCTCCGCCCCGATGAGCGTGCCCCAGGAGCCCATGTAGAGGCTGAAGAAGGAACCGATGAAGACGGTGTCCTGTGGGCGGATGCCCATCGCCCACATGACGCGCGCGTGCTCGTTCGCGATGACCCGCCAGTCGTCGGCGGAGATCCCGAAGGCCGTGGGCCGGCCCGTCGTCCCGGACGTCCCGTGGAGATGAGCGACCTCGCCCAGAGCGACGCACAGGTAGTCACCGAACGGCGGGTGCGCCGCCTGGGTCAGCCGCAGCTCCTCCTTGGTCACGACCGGGACGCGCTCGAAGTCCTCCAGCGTGCGGATGCCGTCCGGATGGATCCCGGCGTCCTCCCACTTGCGCCGGTAGAAGGGGGCGCGGTCCCAGCACCAGCGCATCACCTCGCGGATGCGCACGGCGATCGCCGCGTCGCGCTCGGCCGGCGGCATCGTCTCGCGCTGGGGGAACCAGTACGCGTCGCCGGGGTCCGGGCGGTACGACTCGTCGTAGCGGGACGGCCAGCTCCACCGCTCCATGCGCGCGCCCGCTCGCGCCTCGGCCGTCACGTTGCGGACCTCGGCCGATCGGCGACCGCCCGGCGGACCGTATGCACGATCTCGTCGGGCGTGGCCTCCTGGCCGACGACCGCCGCAACGCCGAGCTCGCGGAGCTGCGGCAGATCCTCGTCCGGGATGACGCCTCCGGCCAGCAGGACGACGTCGTCCAGGCCCCGATCCTTCATCAGCCTGGCGATCCGCGGGAACAGGGTCAGGTGCGCGCCCGACAGGATCGACACGCCGATCACGTCTACGTCCTCATCGACGGCGGTGGCGACGACCTCCTCCGGCCGCCGGTGGAGCCCGGTGTAGACGACCTCCATGCCGGCATCGCGAAGGGAGCGGGCGACCACCTTCACGCCGCGGTCGTGTCCGTCCAGACCGACCTTCGCGAGGAGGACGCGGATCGGCCGGTCCATGCTCCCCACAGCCCAGAAGATATCGGGGGGTCGGCGGGGGGCAGAGCC
>JBOGTE010000054.1:0-13134 GCA_050692015.1 Candidatus Limnocylindria bacterium | reverse complement strand
GGCCGAGTCCTGGGCGCACGTGCTGCTGGCGCGGCACGGCGTGCTGGCGTACGAGCACTTCGAGCACGAGGACGTGCCCCTGCCATGGTCGGCCCTCACCGACGTCCTTCGCCGCTGGGAGATGCGCGGCGAGGCCCGACGCGGGCTCTTCGTCGAGGGGTTCGTCTCGATGCAGTACGGGCACCGCGCCGCGGTCGAACGCCTCCGCGAGACCGGTGACGACCGCCGGATGGCGGTCGTCGCGGCCATGGACCCGGCGAACCCCTACGGCGCGTCGCTGCCGGCGCCCGAGGGACTCTCCCGCATCCCGGGCGCCTACCTGGTGCTCGAGGGCGGGCGGCCCGTCATGCGCGTCGAGTCAGGCGGCAAGCGCCTCGTGCCCCTCGACGGCCTGGCCGGCGAGCGCCTGGCCGCGGCGGTCTCGACGCTGCCGCAGCTGCTGCGCGCGCCCGCACCCTACCGCGGCAAGCGTCTCGAGGTGCAGATGTTCGGCGACGAGTCCGCGGCGCTCAGCCCTGCCGGCCCGGCGCTGCGCGAGCTCGGCTTCGAGCCCTCCGGCGAAGGTCTGGTGCTGTGGCCCAGTCGCGTGCGGCCGTCGGCATCGAGCGCGGACGTGGTCGCGGTCGATGCGGAGCATCGAGAGCCGGCAGCGCTTTTGAAGTATCCCGGCATAGGGCGCGGATAGCGGGGGTGCTTGCCGGTGCGCGGAGGCTGATCGGGACTGGCTTGCGGCACTGTCCCGCTGTACAGAAAGCCGTTAAGGCCTAAAGAAGGCCGAACTCGATCGCGATGTAGGCGAGGATCGAGAAGCGCACCAGCCGGCCCAGCCAGACCGCGACGAGGAACGTGCGGAACGGCACGCCGAGCGCACCGGCACCGAGGCCGCCGACGTCGAACACCGGGTTCAGCGGTATCGCGAAGAAGAACAGGAACAGCGCGGTACGGCGCGGGTGCGCGAAGAAGCGTCGGATCCTCTCGACCCAAGCATGGCCCTCGAAGAGATCCTTCTCCACGCGGCCGACCGCGAAGGCGACGCACTCCCCGAGGGCCGATCCGGATGCGGCGGCCAGCACGACCAGCGCAGGGATGCCAGCGGTCTGCGCGATGTGCGCGACGATCGGGATGTAGGGGACGGGCACGACGACCGCCGCGTTCGCGATGAGCGTCACCAGGAACGCGCCGGGATAGGCCAGGGCACCGAGCACCGTGTAGTCGAACGGGGCGACGAAGAGCGCGACGTTGATGGCCACGACCGCGAGCACGGCCGCGACCTTCTGTACGGGGTGCGCCGTCCGCCCGGCCCGCGCGAGCGCGCGCGGGTGCAGCGCGCCCAGCGCGAAGCGCTGCGCGGCCTCTACGCCTCTGGCGGGCCCACCCAACACGATCGTCACAACTGTAACGACCTGATGTCAGCGGGCATCCGACCGTAAGCCCGTCCGCAGGCGACGTGTCACCATCGGTCCGCATGGTCCCGGACCGGCGGCGGCCGCCCGCCACCAGCCCCGGCACGCGCGAGCCGGAGGATGACGGGCGTCGCCGGGTCGTCATCGACGCCGTCGCCCCGGCCGTCGCCTCCGCGGACGGCTCGCGCTACGCGGTCAAGCGCGTTACCGGCGAGGCCCTCGCCGTCGAGGCGAGCGTGTTCGCCGACGGCCACGAGCAGCTGCGCTGCGTGCTCCGCCACCGCCCCGATCCGGGCACGGCGTGGCGTGAGGTCGAGATGCGCGCGGCCGGCAACGACCGGTGGGCCGGCGAGATCGCCTGCGGCGCCGTGGGGCGCCACGTGTACAGCGTCACCGCGTGGATCGACCCGTTCGCGACGTGGTCGGAGCGCCTGGCGAAGCGCATCGCCGCGGGAGAGGACCTGGAGGCGGAGCTCCGTACCGGCGCGTCCATCGTGCGGGCGGCCGCGGAGCGCGCGGGCTCCGCGGAGCGGGAGGAGCTCCTCGCCTATGCCGCGCGGCTCGACACGCCGGGAGAGGGCGCGGCCGCGGCGGCCGAGCCGGAGCTCGAGCGGCTGATGCGAAAGCACGACCGGCGCGCGCACGCCGCGACCCTCCCCTACGACGTGCCGTTCCTCGTCGAGCGGGAGCGCGCGCGCTTCAGCACCTGGTACGAGCTCTTCCCGCGGTCGGCCGCGCCCGACGGGCATGGGACGCTCGCCGCTGTCCGGGACCGCCTACCGCTCATCCAGAGCATGGGCTTCGACGTCCTCTACCTGCCGCCCATCCATCCGATCGGCGGGACCGACCGGCGGGGCCCCAACAACATGGCCTCCACGTCGGCCGGCGACCCCGGCAGCCCGTGGGCCATCGGCGCGGCCGAGGGCGGTCACGACGCCGTGCACCCGCAGCTCGGCACGCACGACGACGTGAAGGCGCTCGTCGCCGACGCGCGCGCGAGGGGCATCGACGTCGCGCTCGACCTCGCGTTCCAGTGCTCGCCCGACCACCCCTACGTGCGAGAGCATCCGGAGTGGTTCCGGCGGCGGCCGGACGGGACCATCCAGTTCGCCGAGAACCCCCCGAAGAAGTACCGCGACATCTACCCATTCGATTTCGAGACCGACGACTGGCGGGCGCTCTGGGCCGAGCTGCTGCGCGTGACGCTCTTCTGGGTGGACCACGGCATCCGAGCCTTCCGCGTGGACAACCCGCACACCAAGCCCTTCGCCTTCTGGGAGTGGCTCATCGGAGAGGTCCGGGCGAAGCACCCGGACATGGTCTTCCTGTCCGAGGCCTTCACCCGCCCGAACGTGATGTACCGCCTGGCGAAGCTCGGCTTCACGCAGTCCTACACGTACTTCGCCTGGCGCACGACGAAGTCCGAGCTGACCGACTACTTCACGGAGCTCACGAGGACACCGGTGCGCGAGTACTTCCGCCCGAACCTCTGGCCGAACACTCCCGACATCCTCACAGAGCAGCTGCAGTACGGGGGCCGCCCCGCGTTCGTCAGCCGCCTCGTGCTCGCCGCCACGCTCGGCGCGAGCTACGGGGTCTACGGTCCGGCCTTCGAGCTCGCCGAGCACCGCGCCGTGCGGCACGGAAGCGAGGAGTACCTCGACTCCGAGAAGTACCAGCTGCGGTCCTGGGACTGGAGCGAAGGCGCGGGCATCCGCGAGATCGTGACGCTGGTGAACCGCATCCGGCGCGAGAACCGCGCGCTACAGGCCGACTCGAGCCTGCGCTTCCACACGACGGACAGCGACGCCCTGATCGCGTACAGCAAGCGCAGCCCGGACGGCGAGAATGTCATCCTGACGGTGGTCAACCTCGATCCGCACCACACGCAGTCCGGGTTCGTGGACCTCGATCTCGCCGAGCTCGGTGTCTCCGAGAGCGACTCGTACCAGGTCCACGACCTTCTCGGCGGCGGGCGCTACCTCTGGCGCGGCTCGCGCAACTACGTCGAGCTGCAGCCGGAGACGCTGCCGGCCCACGTATTCGCCGTGCGGCGCCGGGTGCGCACCGAGCGCGACTTCGACTACTTCGAGTAGGCGGGGGTGGCCAGGGTCGCGACCGGTAGGGGCAGGGCGGCGCGGACCCGGGCGGGGCTCGAGGGCGACCCGCTCTGGTACAAGGACGCCATCGTCTACGAGCTGCACGTGCGCTCGTTCTTCGACAGCAACGCCGACGGGATCGGCGACCTCCCCGGGCTGATCGAGAAGCTCGACTACCTCCAGGACCTCGGGGTCACCGCGCTGTGGCTCCTGCCCTTCTACCCGTCGCCGCTGAAGGACGACGGCTACGACATCGCCGACTACACGGACGTGAACGCCATGTACGGCTCGCTCGCCGACGTCCGGCGATTCGTCGTCGAGGCGCACCGACGCGGGCTCCGTGTCATCACCGAGCTCGTCGCGAACCACACGTCCGATCAGCATCCCTGGTTCCAGCGCGCGCGGCGGGCCAAGCGCGGGTCCTCGGCGCGCGACTTCTACGTCTGGAGCGACACGCCCGACCGCTACGCGGACGCGCGGATCATCTTCCGCGACTTCGAGGCCTCGAACTGGACGTGGGATCCCCTCGCCAACGCCTACTACTGGCACCGCTTCTACTCGCATCAGCCCGACCTGAACTACGCGAGCCCGGCCGTCCGGCGCGAGATCACCCGCGTGCTCGACTTCTGGCTCGCCGCCGGCGTGGACGGGCTCCGCCTCGATGCGGTGCCATACCTCCTCGAGCGGGAGGGGACGAACTGCGAGAACCTTCCGGAGACCCACGCCGTCCTCAAGGAGCTGCGTGCGCACGTGGACCGCTCGTTCTCCGGACGGATGCTCCTCGCCGAGGCCAACCAGTGGCCGGAGGAGGCCGCCGCGTACTTCGGGGACGGCGACGAGTGCCACATGTGCTTCCACTTCCCGCTGATGCCGCGCCTGTTCATGTCGCTGCGGATGGAGGACCGCTTCCCGATCGTGGACATCCTCGAGCAGACGCCGGCGATCCCCGACAGCGCGCAGTGGGCGATCTTCCTGCGCAACCACGACGAGCTCACGCTCGAGATGGTCACGGACGAGGAGCGCGACTACATGTACCGGACCTACACGCTGGACCCGGTGGCGCGCATCAACCTGGGGATCCGCCGGCGCCTCGCGCCGCTCCTCGCGAACAACCGCCGCCGCGTGGAGCTCATGAACGGCCTGCTCTTCGCGCTTCCTGGCACCCCGGTCATCTACTACGGCGACGAGATCGGCATGGGCGACAACATCTACCTGGGCGACCGGGACGGCGTGCGCTCGCCCATGCAGTGGAGCAGCGACCGCAACGCCGGGTTCTCGCGCGCCAACCGCCAGCGCCTCTTCCTGCCGGTCGTGGTCGATCCCGAGTACCACTACGAGGCGGTGAACGTGGAGGCCCAGCTCGGGAACCCGCAGTCGCTCCTCGGCTGGATGCGCCGGCTGATCGCGCTGCGCAAGCAGCACCGCGCGTTCGGGCGGGGCGCGCTCGAGCTGCTGCACCCCGACAACCGGAAGGTGCTGGCGTTCCTGCGGCGCACCGACGAGGAGCGGATCCTCGTCGTGGCGAACCTCTCGCGGTTCGCGCAGCCCATGTCCCTGGACCTCTCGGCCTTCAAGGGCGCCGTCCCGGTCGAGCTCTTCGGCCGGACGCCGTTCCCGCCCGTCGGGGAGCTCCCCTACCTCCTGACCCTGGGACCGCACTCCTTCTACTGGTTCACGCTCGAGGACCCGGCCCCGGAGGCCGTCGAGCCGGCTCCGGAGCGCGTCCTCCGGCCCGTCACCCTCGGACAGCGATGGCAGGACCGGCCGGAGGCGCGGCTCCGCCGCCTGCTGGCGGAGCGCCTCCCCGAGTACGTCCGGGAGCGGCGCTGGTTCGGCGGCAAGGCGCGGAAGATCCGCGGGGCCGCGTTCCGCGAGCTCATCCCGCTCGGCCCGGCGTCCCTCCGGTCCTACCTGGCGCTGGTGGACTTCACCTACACCGAGGGAGAGCCCGACACGTACCTCGTCCCGCTGGGGCGCGCCTCGGCGGAGCGCGCTTCGGAGCTGGCGGCCCGCGCCCCGCACGCCGTCATCGCGCCGATCGCCGGCGAGGACGCGAGCCTCGTCGATGCGACCGCCGATCCCGACTTCGGCGCGACCCTGCTCCACGCCATCGGCAGGCGCAGGCGGTACAAGGGCGAGGCGGGCACCCTGGTGGCCGAGCCCACGACCGCGTTCGCGGCCCTCCGCGGCAGCGGCGAGCTGGGCGCGACGCTCGCCCAGGTCGAGCAGAGCAACAACTCGCTGGTCTTCGGCGAGCGCCTGATGCTCAAGGTGTTCCGCCGTCTCGAGCCGGGGACCAACCCCGAGCTCGAGATCGGACGGGCGCTGACCGAGGCGCGCTTCCCGCACGTCGCGACGACCGCCGGCAGCATCGAGTACCGGCCCGACCGCGGGGAGCCGGTCACCGTCGGCGTCCTCCAGGGCTACGTGCCGAGCGACGGCGATGCCTGGCGCCTGGCGCTCGGGGCCCTCACGGAGCTGGCCGAGCGCGCCGGCACGCAGGCCGCGCCCGAGGTCGCCGGCAGCGACGCGAGGGCGCTGCTGGCGCTCTCGCGCGAGACGACCCCGCCCGAGGTCGAGGCGGCGATAGGACCGTTCCTCGAGCGCGCCGCCCTGCTCGGGCTCCGGACCGCGGAGCTGCACCTGGCCCTCGCGTCGGTCGAAGGCGCGGCGTTCGCCCCGGAGCCGTTCGGCCAGCTCGAGCAGCGGTCCACCTGGCAGTCCATGCACGCCCTGGCCGCACGCGCCGGCGACGTGCTGCGCGCCGCCCTGCCCCGGCTCGAGGACGACGCTCGGGAGGACGCGCGCGCGGTCCTGGGGTCGGTCAAGGAGATCGCGGCGCGCCTCGCGGCCTTCCGCGGGCGGAAGCTGGACGTGATGCGGATCCGCACGCACGGCGACTTGCACCTGGGACAGGTGCTCGTCACCGCCTCGGACTTCGTGTTCATCGACTTCGAGGGAGAGCCCGCGCGCAGCGTCTCAGAGCGCCGGCTCAAGCGTCCGGCACTGCGGGACGTCGCGGGCATGCTCCGGTCGTTCGCGTACGCCGCCGACGAGGGCCGGCGGGCCGCCGGCATGGCGGAGTGGGCACGCGCGTGGCAGGCGCACGTCTCGGCGCGCTACCTCGGCGCCTACCTCGAGGCCGCCGGACGCGGCCGTCTGGTCCCCCGCGGCGACGACGACATGACCGCCCTGCTCGATGCCCTGCTCATCGAGAAGGCCCTCTACGAGCTGCTCTACGAGCTCAACAACCGGCCGGCACGGGCCGGCGTGCCCCTGGCGGGCCTGCGAGACCTGCTCGGATGACCGTGACCGCCCGGGACGACCTGATCGGCGAGGCCGATCTCCACCTGTTCAACGAGGGGACGCACCGGCGCCTCCACGAGCGCCTCGGCGCGCACCTGCGCACCGTCGGCGGCCGGAGCGGCGTCACGTTCTCGGTGTGGGCACCCAACGCCGAGCACGTCTCCGTCATCGGCGACTGGAACCGCTGGGACGACCGCGCGGACCGACTCTCGCCGATCGGGGCTTCCGGGATCTGGTCCGGCTTCGTCCCGGGCGTGGCCGCCGGGGCCCGCTACAAGTACCTGATCCGGTCGCGCCAGGGCGGCTACCGCGTCAGCAAGGCCGACCCCTTCGCCTCGCGCGCCGAGCTGCCGCCCGGCACCGCCAGCGTCGTCTGGGACCTGGCCTACGAGTGGGGGGACCGCGAGTGGGTGGACCGCCGGTCCTCGTTCGACCCCGCGGCGCGGCCGATGGCCATCTACGAGGTGCACGCCGGGTCGTGGATGCGCGACGCCGACGGCCGGATGCTCGGCTACCGCGAGCTCGCGCCGCGGCTGGCCGAGCACCTTCGCCGGGGAGGCTTCACCCACGTCGAGTTCCTGCCCCTCGCGGAGCACCCCTTCTACGGGTCCTGGGGCTACCAGTCCACCGGGTACTTCGCGCCCACGTCGCGCTACGGCACGCCGCAGGACCTCATGTGGCTCATCGACACGCTGCACCAGGAAGGCTTCGGAGTGATCTTCGACTGGGTGCCCTCGCACTTCCCCGACGACGAGCACGGCCTGGTGTACTTCGACGGCACGCACCTCTACGAGCACGCCGATCCCCGCCGCGGAAGGCATCCGGACTGGGACAGCTACACCGTCAACTACGGCCGCCACGAGGTCCGCGCGTTCCTGATCTCGAGCGCGGTCGCCTGGCTCGAGCGCTATCACGCCGACGGGCTCCGGGTGGACGCGGTCGCGTCGATGCTCTACCTGGACTACTCGCGGAAGCCGGGCGAGTGGGTCCCGAACCGCCACGGCGGGCGCGAGGACCTCGAAGCCGTGGACCTGCTGCGCGCGATGAACGACGCTGTCCACGGCGAGGTCCCCGGCGCCCTCACGATCGCGGAGGAGTCACAGGCCTGGCCGGGCGTGACGGCTCCGACGTCTGGCGGAGGCCTGGGGTTCGACATGAAGTGGGACCTCGGCTGGATGAACGACACGCTCCGCTACCTCTCGCGCGACCCCATCCGGCGCCCGGAGCACCACGAGGACCTCACGTTCCGCCTGACCTACGCCTTCGGGGAGCGCTACGTACTGCCGCTGTCGCACGACGAGGTCGCCCACGACAAGGGATCGCTCCTGGCGAAGATGCACGGTGACGACTGGCAGAAGCTCGCGAGCCTGCGGCTCCTCCTCGCCTACCAGTGCGCCCAGCCCGGCAAGAAGCTGCTCTTCCAGGGGCAGGAGTTCGCCCAGCGGGCCCAGTGGGACCACGACCGCAGCATCGACTGGCACCTTCTCGAGCAGCCGGACCACCAGGCGATGCTGCGCTGCGTCGCGCACCTGTGGCGCACCTACGCGGGCGAGCCCGCCCTGCACGAGACGGACTTCGACCATCGCGGATTCGAGTGGGTCGTGGTGGACGACCGCGAGCAGAGCGTGCTGTCGTTCCTGCGATGGGACCGCTCCGGGCGGCGCCCCGTCCTCGCGGTGTTCAACTTCACGCCGGTGACCCGCCATGGATACCGGCTGGGCGTCCCCCGCGGCGGGCGCTGGACCGAGATCGTCAACACGGACGCCCGCGATTACGGCGGAAGCGGCGTGGGCAACGCGGGGGGAGCCCAGGCGGTTCCGTTCGGGTCGCACGGGCGGCCCTACTCCCTCACGCTCGAGCTTCCTCCGCTCGCGGCCGTGTTCCTCGCCGCCGGGTGAGCGAGAGGCCCGCGGCCCCGGGAGCGACGCTCCGCGGGAAGAGCACCTCGTTCCGGGTCTGGGCCCCCGCGGCAAGGGAGGTGGAGGTCGTCCTGGCGGACCGGCGCGTCCGGCTGGCGCCCGGGGAGCGCGGCTACCACGCCGGCGAGGTCGCGGGGGTGCCGGCGGGCGCTCTCTACCGCTTCAGCCTCGACGGCGGCGAGCCGCTGGCCGACCCGGCGTCCCGGCGGCAGCCCCAGGGCGTGCATGGCCCGTCGGCCGTGGTCGATCCCGCCTTCGGGTGGACCGACCGGTCCTGGCGCCCGCCGCCACTGCGCGACCTGGTCCTCTACGAGCTGCACGTCGGCACGTTCACGCGCGCGGGGACCTTCGACGCGGTCGTCCCCCACCTCGCCCGCCTGCGCGACCTCGGCGTCACCGCCGTGGACCTCATGCCCGTCGCGGCGTTCCCCGGACGGCGGAACTGGGGTTACGACGGCGTCTTCCCCTTCGCGGTGCAGGAGAGCTACGGCGGGCCGGACGGCCTCCGGCGCCTGGTGGACGCGGCGCACGCGGCCGGCCTCGCCGTGCACCTGGACGTCGTCTACAACCACCTCGGGCCCGACGGCAGCGTCCTCGGCCGCTACGCGCCGTACTTCACGGACCGGTACCGCACCCCGTGGGGCGAGGCCGTGAACTTCGACGGGGCGGGCAGCGACGAGGTGCGCGCCTACTTCATCTCGAGCGCGCTCATGCTCGTCCGCGACCTTCACTTGGACGGGCTCCGGGTGGACGCGGTGCACGCGATCGCCGACCGCTCCGCGCGGCCCTTCCTGGCCGAGCTGGTCGAGGCGGTCCACGGGGCCGCGCCGCGGGCGCTGGTGATAGCGGAGTCCGACCTGGGCGACCCGCGCGTCATCCGCCCGCCGGAGCTCGGCGGCCTGGGCTTCGACGCCCAGTGGACCAACGACCTCCACCACTCGCTCCACGTCGCGCTGACCGGGGAGCGAGACGGCTACTACGGGGACTTCGCCGGCGCCGCCGACCTCGCGACGGCGCTCGGCCATGGCTTCGTTTACTCCGGCCGCTACTCGCGCTTCCGGCGCCGCCGGCACGGGGCCCCTCCGGACGACCGGCCGCCGGAGCAGCTCGTCGTGGCCACGCAGGACCACGACCAGGTGGGCAACCGCGCCCGGGGCGAGCGTCTCGCCGCCCTCGTCCCGCCGGCGGCGCTGCGCGTGGCCGCCGCCGCGGTCCTGCTTTCCCCCTTTACGCCGCTCCTGTTCATGGGCGAGGAGTACGCGGAGACGGCGCCGTTCCTCTACTTCACCGACCACTCCGATCCCGCCCTCGCGCGCGCCGTGAGCGAGGGCCGGCGGGCCGAGTTCGCGGCCTTCGCCTGGGAGGCGCCGCCGCCCGACCCGCAGGACCCTGAGACCTTCCGGGCCTCGGTCCTGGACCACGAGGCGGCGCGGGGCGGCGCGCACGCCGCCACGTCGGCGTTCTACCGCGAGTGCCTGCGGCTCCGGAAGGAGCTCTACCGGTCGGAGCGCCGGCGCGGGCGGGCGGACGCCTTCGGGCCGGTCGTTCTGTCGGTCGGAGCCGGGGACGGCCACTGCCTGGTCCTCGCCACCGGCCCGGAGGAGGCGCAGGTGCGGCTCCCGAGCGGCCGGTGGCGCGTCGCGCTCGACGCCGACGACCCGCGGTGGGGAGGACGCGGCGCCACGCTGGCCGCGGGCCGGGTGGACGGGGAGGTCCCGCTGGCGCTTCGCGGGCACAGCGCACTCCTCCTCGTTCGCGACGACGGCCCTGCGCCGGTCGCACAGACGGGTCCATGAGGCTGCCTTCCGCCACCTACCGGCTCCAGCTCCGCGCGGACTTCACGCTCGACGCGGCGCGCGAGCTCGTCCCCTACCTCGACTCGCTCGGGATCACGGACCTGTACCTGTCGCCGGTGCTGGAGTCGCGCGCCGGCAGCCTGCACGGCTACGACGTGACCGACCCGACGCGCGTGCGCGACGAGCTGGGCGGAGAGGCCGCGCTGGCGCGTCTCGCGGCGGAGGCCCACGGACGCGGCATGGGCGTGCTCCTCGACATCGTGCCGAACCACATGGCGGCGAGCGTCGAGAACCCCTGGTGGGTGGACGTGCTCACCTCCGGGCCGGCGTCGCAGTACGCCGCTGCGTTCGACATCGACTGGGAGCCGGCCCGGGCCGGGCTCGCCGGCAAGGTGCTCCTTCCGGTCCTGACGACGCACTACGGAGAGGCCCTGGAGCGCGGCGACCTCCGGGTCGAGCTGGGCGGGGAGGGCCTCGGCATCACGTACGACGGCCTCCGCCTGCCGCTCTCGCCCAGGTCGCAGGCGACGGTCCTCGGCTCGGACATCGCCCGCCTCGAGCGGGCCGCGGGTCCCGCCGACCCCGGCGTCCTGGAGCTCGCCGCGATCGTGGACGCCCTGGCGAGCGGCGGCCCGCGGCCCGGCGACGACAGCCGCGCGGCCGTGGCGCGCCTGCTGCGCCTCGTGGAGCGCGACGAGAGGATCCGCGAGCACGTGGAGAGCCGCCTGCGCCGCTGGAACGGGGCTCCCGGGGACCCGCGCAGCTTCGACCTCCTGGACCGCCTGCTCGAGGCCCAGTCGTACCGCGTCGCGTACTGGCCGGTGGCGGACCAGGAGATCAACTACCGCCGCTTCTTCGACGTGAATGACCTGGTCGCGCTGCGCGTGGAGGACGACCGCGTCTTCACGGACTACCTCGGGACGGTGGTGCGACTGGTGCGGTCGGGCCTGGTGGACGGCCTGCGCATCGACCACGTGGACGGCCTGCACGACCCGGCCCGCTTCCTGGCACGGCTCCGTGAGGCGGTCGGCGGCGACACGTACATCGTCGCGGAGAAGATCCTCGCGCCCGACGAAGAGCTGCGCGCCTGGCCCGTCCAGGGATCCACCGGCTACGAGAGCCTGAGCGCGGTCAACGACCTCTTCATCGACCCCGAAGGCCTGGGGCCGCCCGTCGCCGCGGAGCCGCCGGATGGCGGCGGCCGCGCCTTCCGGGACGAGGTGTACGCGGCGAAACGGCACGTCATCACGGAGCTCTTCGGCGGCGAGCTGCGCAACCTCGCCCAGCGCCTGGGCCGGCTCGCGGAGCAGCACCGCCACGGCCGCGATCTCACCCTCACGGAGCTCGGCCGCGCGCTGGTCGGCGTGACCGCCTGCCTCGGCGTATACCGGACCTACATCGACTCGTTCAAGGTCGAGGCCGCCGATCGCGAGGCGGTCGAGGCCGCCGTAGCGGAGGCGATCCGGCGCGACCCGGACAACGCCCGCGCCACCCTGTTCATGCGCCACGTGCTCCTCCTCGACCTCCCGGCCCGCTCGGGCCCGGCGCAGCGCGCGCTGTGGGTCCGCTTCGTGATGCGCTGGCAGCAGCTCGCGAGCGCGGCGATGGCGAAGGGCCAGGAAGACACGGCTTTCTACCGGCACGTCGGGCTGCTCTCCCGCAACGAGGTCGGCGCAGACCCCGCGCGGCCGCCGGCCGGCCCGGCCGAATTCCACGAGCGCATGGCCGGGCGGGCGCGGCGCTGGCCGCACCCGCTCTCCGCGAGCGCGACCCACGACACCAAGCGCGGCGAGGACGTGCGCGCGCGGATCGACGTCCTGTCGGAGCTGGCCGAGGAGGCCGCGGAGCGGTCGCGCTCGTGGCGGCGGTGGTGCGAGGAACGCGTGGGGCCGGCGGCGCGGGCGCTGGGCCCCGACACCGAGCGCCTGCTCTTCCAGACGATCGTCGGCGCGTGGCCGCCCCTGCCGGACGCGTCCTTCGGCGACCGGGTGGCCGCGTTCGCCGTCAAGGCGGCGCGCGAGGCCAAGCGCGAGACGAACTGGCGCAGTCCGAGCGAGGCCTACGAGGCGGCGCTCGTGGCCTTCGCCCGCGCGGTCGTCGATGCCGACGAGAGCGACGGAGAGCGCCGCGCTCTGGCCGCCTTCGCCGAGCGCGTGGCGCTGCTCGGCGTGCGCGTGTCGCTGGCGCAGAGGCTCCTGAACGCGACGATGCCCGGCGTGCCCGACCTCTACCAGGGCACGGAGCTGTGGGACCTCTCGCTCGTGGACCCCGACAACCGGCGTCCGGTGGACTTCGAGCACCGCCGCGACGCGCTCGCGAAGCTCGACGCCGCCGCCGCGGAGGGTCGCGCGCGCGAGCTCCTCGAGGGCTGGCGCGACGGCCGCGTGAAGCTGCACGTCACGGCCACTGCGCTGCGCGTCCGCCGGGCGCACCGGCGGGTCTTCGAGGAGGGGCGGTACGTTCCGGTCGCGGTCGCCGGCGACGCCGCCGAGCGGATCGTCGCCTTCGCGCGGTCGCACGAGGGCGACTGGGCTGTCACCGTCGTCCCCCGGCTCGCCGCGCGCATCGAGGAATGGGGCGACACCGTGGTCGTGCTGCCGGCGGACGCGCC
>JBOGTE010000053.1:11216-13168 GCA_050692015.1 Candidatus Limnocylindria bacterium | reverse complement strand
GGCCCGGAGCGCGGACGTCACGCGCAGCTTCTCGTCCGACGCACCGGTCGGGAGCACCGCGGCGAGCAGCCCGAAAGTCTCGTCGGCCGCCGCCCAGCAGCGCTCCACCTCGGCCCGCACCGCCTCGGCCAGCTCCACCCGGTCGTCCCGCAGCGCCGCGATGACGAGCGGCGAGCGCGCGACCCGGTCGAGGTCACGCCACACGCGCTGCTCCTCGAGCCGGTAGCCGAAGACATCGGCCGCCACGTCCTCGATGTGGTGCGCCTCGTCCACCACCGCGTGCTCCGCCGCGGGGAGCAGCGAGCTCCGCATGCGGGCGTCGTAGAGGAGCAGCGCGTGGTTGACGACGACGACGCCGGCGTTCGAGGCCCGCTCCCGCGCGCGCTGGAGGTAGCAGCCGCCGGCGACCCGCGAGCAGCGGGCGCCGTCGCAGCTCTCGTCGTCGGCCGAGATCCGCGGCCACAGCGCCGACTCGCCGCCCATCAGGTTCAGCTCCGCGCGGTCGCCCGTCTGCGTGGTCGTCCGCCACACCAGGGTCTTGAGGGCGAGGCGCACCTCGTCCCGAGTGGCGGCCGCGCTGCGGAAGACCTGCCAGCGGCGGGGGCAGAGGTAGTGCGAGCGGCCCTTGAGGATCGCCACGGGCACGTCGGTGCCGAGGGCGGCCTGCAGCGCGGGGAAGTCCTTGCGGACGAGCTGCTCCTGCAGCGGCAGGGTGTAGGTGCTCACGATGGTCCGCTCGCCGCGCCGCGCGCGTTCGAGCGCGGGCACCAGGTACGCGAGCGACTTGCCGATCCCGGTGCCCGCCTCCGCCACGAGCACTCCCCCTTCCTCGAAGGTGCGCTCGACGGCCTCGGCCATCTCCCGCTGCTCGGGCCGGTCCTCGTAGCCGGGAAGCGTGTCCGCGAGTGCCGCGAACGCATCGGCCGCGGCGCCGAGCGACCGCGGGTCCTGCCGCGGCTCGGTCGCCGCGCGCTCCGGGGTTGGCCTCCCCGCCACCACCGCCCTGCCGGTCACGTCGTGCGGGCGGGGCCCCTCCACTCCCCGTCGCGCGCGATCGCCGCTCGCCGCGTCACCCGCGGCCGCCGGCGCCGCTGTGGCGCTCTCGCCGCCCTTTATTGGCGTCCCGCCGCCCGCGCCCCAGCTTCCGAGCAGGGCCTGCTCGAAGAACTCCACGTACGCCGGGCCGAGCAGCGACGCCTGCTGGCGGCACTCCTCGAGGACCAGCGGCGGGAGCGCGCGGGCCCGGCGCGCCAGTGCGTTCAGCACGCCGGCGCAGGTGAGGGCGTCGTGGAGGGCGCGGTGAGCGGCCTCCGGAAGGATCGCCTCGTCCGCGGCGAGGCGCTGCAGCGCGTAGGAGGAGGCGGTGGGCAGGACGATCGAGGCCAGCTCCGCGGTGTCCAGGCGCGCCAAGCCGGCGGTCAAGCCGGCCCGCTCCAGGAAGGCAGCGTCGAAGCCCACGTTGTGGCCCAGGAGGGTGGCGTCACCGGCCAAGAAGTCGGACAGGCCTCTCATCGCCTCGGGCAGCGCCGGAGCGCGCAGGAGGTCCTCCGGGCGGATCCCGGTGAGGCGCGCGACGGCCGGGCCGAGGGCCCGGCCGGGGTCCACGAACGTGACGAAGCGGTCGCTGACCGAGAGATCGCCGCTCGGGCCGCGCACCAGGCGCGCGGCCCCGATCTCGACGATGCGGTCGGCGTCCGGGTCGAATCCGGTGGTCTCGAGGTCGATCGCGACGAGGTGTTGCGCTGGGGCCTCTTCTAGGCGGGTAGGCGGGTGACCTCCCGCAGGAACGGATCTGAGTCCCGGCCTCGAAGCGCTATATCACGCTGCGGGCGTCCGAAGCGTACTAAGGGTAAATACCCCTCGTCAGCGTGGCGTCGGCGACCCGGCTGACGGCGAGCATGTACGCGGCCGTCCGCATATCCACCTTGTGCTTCCGCGAGAGATCCAGCACG
>JBOGTE010000053.1:0-11206 GCA_050692015.1 Candidatus Limnocylindria bacterium | reverse complement strand
GCGCGGCCCCGATCTCGACGATGCGGTCGGCGTCCGGGTCGAATCCGGTGGTCTCGAGGTCGATCGCGACGAGGTGTTCCGCTGGGACCTCTTCTAGGCGGGACGTCTCCCGCAGGAACGGATCTGGGTCCTGGCCTCGAAGGGCGGCGTCACGCTGTGCGCTTCCGAAGCGTACTTGGCCCGGGCTATCGGCGCGCGACCAGCCGGGCGAGCTCGGCGCCGCGCACGAAGCGCATCGCGACGATCACGAGCACGATGGTGAGCGCGATGAGCAGCGTCGAGAGCGCCGCGAGCGTGGGGTTCTGGTACTGCTCGAGGTACAGGAACATCTGGATCGGCAGCGTCATGTTCACCGGCCGGACCAGGAAGATGGTCGTCTCCGTCTCGTCGAACGACGTGATGAAAGCGAACACGGCCGCGACGACGAGGCCAGCGCGGATCTGCGGCAGCGTCACCCGCCAGAAGGTGCGGAGGGGACCCGCGCCGAGGTCCATCCCTGCCTCCTCGAGGGTGCGATTCACGTTCACCAGGCTCGCAGTGAGGAGCACGATGGTGAAGGGCAGCGCCAGCATCGCGTGCACGACGACGAGGCTCGGGAGCGAGCCGAAGAGCCGCAGCTTGATGAGCAAGATGAACACCGCGATGCCGATCGCCACCCTCGGCATAACGAGCGGCGAGAGGAAGAAGGCGCGCAGAGGCGCCTTCCCGTGAAAGCCGCCGCGCACGAGCGCGAAGGCCGCGAGCATCCCCGCCGGCACCGCGATCGCCGTCGATGCCGCCGCCACGATCAGCGAGTTGACCATGCCGTCGCGGAAGGGCGCGTAGCCCAGGACGAACTCGTACCACCGCAGCGAGAACCCCTCGGGCGGGAACGTGTTGAAGTCGGCGCTGTTGAAAGAGTTGATCACCACGAACACGAGCGGCGAGAGCATGAAGGCCAGCACTGCGAGGAGCGCGACCCGTAGCGCGAGGTCGGTCCAGCCGCCCGGCTGGTCCGGGCGAGGGCGCGGCGAGCCCGTGGGCCGCATCGACCGCAGCGATCGTGCCGCGAGGCCTAACACGAACAATGCCGAAAGGGCCAGGACGAGCAGCACCATCGCCTCGACCGCAGCGAGCGGCAAGTTAACGTCCACGACGTTGAACCAGATGTGACGCGAGAGCACCTGGACCTTGCCGCCGCCGAGGATCGCCGGCGTCACGAACGCGCTGACCGCGAGGGTGAATACGATCTGCGCTCCTGCGACGACCCCCGGCAGGCTCATGGGCAGCACCACCCGCACGAACGTCTGCAGACGGTTCGCGCCCAGATCGTGCGCCGCCTCGCGCTGCGCGTGGTCGAACTGCAGCAGGACGCTGAGGATCGGGAAGATCATGAAGGGCAGAAGGATGTGGACGAGGGCGATGATCACGCCCGTGTTGTTGAAGATCATGCGGATCGGCTCGTCCACCACACCGAGCGCGAGCAGCGCGGTGTTGATCACGCCGCTGTCGGCCAGCAGGAGCAGCCAGCCGTAAACGCGCACCACGACACTGACCAGGAGCGGCGAGAAGATGATGATGTACGCGGCGACGAGGAGCTTCTGGCTGCGCACCTTCGTTAACGCGTATGCCGCCGGATAGCCTATGAGCAGCGCCACCGCCGTGACGCCGAGCGCCAGCTGCAGCGTATTCCCGACGATGCCCCAGTAGAACGGGTCGGTGAAGAAGCTCCGCCACGCGAGGAAGCTCACCTCCTCCGTCAGTCGCCCGCCGCGGAACGTGTACGCGCTGTAGCTGAAGAGCATCAGCATCGCCGCCGCGAACACCCCGGCCGTGATGCCGAGCGCCGGCAGGAGGAGGAGCGGGGAGCGGCGGAGCGGCACGGCGGCCGTCAGTCCTTGAGGACTACCGGGGCGGACGCGGGCCAGCTCAGTGAAACTGTGTCGTCACTCGCGAAGTGTTCGTCCGCCTCCGTCTGGGCCTGGACCACCAACCGGAGGTCCTCGCCGACCGCCACCTCATAGCGCGTCAGCGGTCCCAGGAAAGTCACCTCGAGGACCCTGCCCCGGTGCCCATTGGCTCCAGACGCCTGCGCCCCGCTGATGTGGATCTTCTCCGGACGTAGCGACACGTTCCGCGTCTCACCGGTCCGCGCGTCGGCGTCGGCTGCCTGGAAGCGCAGGCCCCGGCCCTCGAGCGTGGCGGTACCGTCCGCACCGCGGTCCCGTACGGTCACCGGGATGATGTTCGTGTCGCCGATGAAGTGGGCGACGAAGCGGGTCGCCGGCCGCGAATAGATGTGCTCAGGAGAGCCCACCTGCGCGATTCGACCCGTCTGCATCACGGCGATGCGGTCGGCCATCGCAAGAGCCTCGCCCTGGTCGTGGGTGACGTAGACGAAGGTCGTGCCCGAGCGCCGCTGCATCGCCTTCAGCTCGCGCTGCATCTGCACACGCAGCTTGAGGTCGAGCGATCCGAGCGGCTCGTCCAGCAGCAGCACGGCCGGCTCGTTCACGAGCGCACGGGCGATGGCGACGCGCTGCTGCTGGCCACCGGAGATCTCGTGCATACGGCGGCGCTCGAGGCCGACGAGATCGACCAGCTCGAGCACCTTGCGCACCCGCTGGCCCGTCTCGGCCGCGGGCCGCCGCTTGACGCTCAGGCCGAAAGCCACGTTGTCGTACACGTCCATGTGCGGAAATAGGGCCAGCTGCTGAAAGACGAGATTCGTCTCGCGGCGGTATGGCGGCACGTCGTTCACGCGCCGGCCGCGAAGGTACACGTCACCGCTCGTCGGCCGCTCGAAGCCGGCGAGGATCCGGAGCGTGGTCGTCTTGCCGCAGCCCGAGGGCCCCAGCAGGGCGAAGAACTCGCCCTGCCGGATCCCGAGCGTGACGCGGTCCACTGCGACGACGTCGCCGAACGTGCGGGTGACGTCGCGTAGCTCGACGACGTCACCCGGGTCGCGCTCGCTGGATCTCACGTCGCGGCGGCGACGACCTCCCTGTCCCAGCGGTCCTTCCACTCGGTGTTCTTCTCGGCCATCGTCTGCCAGTCCAGCTGCATGGCGCCCTCGATGTTCGCCGTCTGGAATGCCTCCTGTTCAGCGAGCTCTGGGTCGAGATCGATGTCCTTGTGCACCGGAATGCTGTGCGTGAGGTTCACGTAGCGACTCAGCCACTGCTTGTCGTTCAGCATGTTGATGATCCGCTCGGCATGGTACTTCTGCGCCGGTGTGGAGCCCTTCACGACGTGGTGGTAGATCGTGAATGCGACCTGCCCCTCCTCCGGTGCGGCATACCCGAACGGACCGCCCTCCTGGTTGGCCCAGATGTCGACCGAGCTGTTGAACCAGCCGGAGAGCCATACCTCGCCGCGGATCATCGGCTGCTTCACCTGGTCGTTCGAGAGGTAGAACACTGCGATCTGTCCCGCCCTGGCCTGCTCCGAGATGAGCTCGAAGGCCTGGTCGATTGCGGCCGGGTCGCTCTCCTTCCCGCCCTGCGCGCGCACCGTGGTGACGAGGCCAGAGAGGTAGTGGCCGCCGTTGGAGAGCGCGAGCCGGCCCCGGTACGTGGGGTTCCAGAAGTCCATCCACGACGTCGGCGGCGTCGTCACGTGATCGGTGTTGTACATGAGGCCGACGCCGACCATGCCCCAGGCGATGCCCTTGTCCTCCGGCCGCCGGAAGTTCTCGAACTGGTTCGCCAGGGTCGGGACGTTCGCCGGATCGAGCGGCTCCCACATGTCGTCGAAGTCGCCCTTCGCGGTCGCGTCCGCGTTGAAGTAGCCGAAGTTGATCAGGGGCTGATCCGGCGTGGTCTGTCGCGCCGCGACCATGCGCGGATACGTCTCGGCGTTCGTACCCTCGAAGAGCTCGATCGTGACGTTCGGGTTCTCCTTTGTGTATTCGGCCACGACCTCGCGCGGGACGACGCCCTGGTTCGCGCCGACGTACACGAAGAAGGAAAGGTTCACCGGGCCGTCCGCGTCGGCTGGTTTCCCGCCGCCCGTAGCGGGCCCTGCCGCCGGACCGGCGCCGTCGCCGCACGCCGCGAAGAACGCGAGCGCGCTCGCCGAGGAGATGCCTATCGCCGCGGAGCGCCCCAGGAACTGCCGGCGGCTCATCCCTGGCCGGTAGAGCCGCGTGAGTGTCTTCTCATCTGCCATGCGACTGCTCCTCCACCTTGATCTGTCTTCGCCAGCCCCCGCCCGCCCGTGACCGTCAGATCATCGACCCTCCCCCGTCGCGGCCCGGCGCGCCCAGGGGCTCAGGCCATCGCATCTTCGCCGTCCATTCGTCGCCGTTCGCCACGAGATGCGCCCGGACCCGGCCCTCTGCTTCCGCGGGATCGCCGCTGAGAAGCGCATCAACGAAGAGCTCGTGCATCCGAGCCATGGCCTCGGGGTCGTGGAAGGCCTCCTCGACCGTGGTCAGGTAGAGCGCGACCCGGGTGCGCAGCCGCTCCCACGTCTGCAGGAGCTGCCTGTCGTCGGCGAGGCGCACGAGGCTCGCGTGGAATTCGTGATCGAGCTTGCGGAGCTGCGTGACCATACGGCTACCACGCGCGTCGCGCATGCTCTCCGTGATCGCACGCAGCTGCAGGATCTGCTCGCGCGTGCAGCGCCGCACGACGAGGCACGCCGCGTAGCCCTCGAGGACGGAGCGGAGCGAATAGATCTCAGTGAGCTCGCGCCGGTCCGGCTCGACGATGGACGCGCCGATGAAGGGATCCGACCTGACCAGGCCGTGGCGCTGCAGTCTCCCGATCGCCTCGCGGACCGGACCGCGGCTCGTGCCCATCGTCGTCGCGATCTCCGCCTCGACCAGCCGCTCGCCGGGGCGCAGTGAGCCATCCAGGACCTGCTGCAGGAGTAGGTCGTAGACCTGTCCCGCCAGCGTGCTCCGGGAGACCGCGGGGGACTGCGTGCGCACCATCGGCACTCCCATTGTAGCGGGATGGTCGACAGTTAACCGGCATGCTGCGACCAACCTACTATGCGGCGATGCTCTTCACCGTCCTCGGGGCGGGAGCGATCGGCGGTATCACGGGCGCCCACCTGATCCGTGCCGGCCACGACGTGACGTTCGTGGAGATCGCCGAGGACCATCTCGCCGCGATCCGCGAGGGCGGGCTGACCGTCAGGGGCGTATCCGAGCTGACCGTCCGCCCGCACGCGGCCCTACGGCCGGCGGAGCTCCGGCCACCGGTCGGCACGGTCATCTGCGCGGTCAAGACGCTGCACACGAGAGAGGCGCTCGCGCCCGTCGTCCCCCTCCTCGGGCCGGACGAGTACGTCCTCTCCATGCAGAACGGACTCGCCTACTACGACCTCATCGACACCGTCGGTATCCACCGCACGCTCGTCGCGTGCTTTAACTTCGGCGGCCACTACGAGTCGCCGGGCCGCGTCGTTCACGGCACCCGCGGCGGCTTCCACATCGGGGAGCTGGGCGGCTCCCTGAGCGTGCGGGCCCGTACGCTCGGGGAAGCTCTCTCGGCGGTACAGGAGTGCGAGGTCTCGGCCAACGTCCTCGGCTGCCTGTGGAGCAAGATCGCCATGGCGAGCGTGTTCTTCGCGACGGCGCTCGTGGATGCCGATGTGAAGGACATCCTCGCCCGGGAGCGGTACCACCCGCTCATGGCCGACCTCGTCGCCGAGGCCGTCGCCGCGGCCGACGCGGTGGACGTCCGGCTCATCGAGCTGCACGGCTTCGACCCGAACGCGTTCCGACCGGAGCGGCGCTCGGCGAGCGCCATCCGCGACGCGCTCGCCGCGGTCGCCGGCTCGTTCAACCCGCTTCAGCAGCGGACAGGGATCTGGATCGACCTTGCCGTCCGCAGGCGCAAGACGGAGGCGGAGCCGCAGCTCGGCAGGCTCGTGGCCGAGGCCGCGCGCCGCGGTGTCGACATGCCGCTGAACCGAGCGGTCTTCGATCTCATCACCGAGATGGAGGCCGGCCGCCGCTCATTCGCCTGGGCGAACCTCGACGAGGTCGAGCGGCGGGGCTCGGAGCTCAGCGAAGCTCGCGGCTGAGCGGCACGTGCGGGCGGCCGCAGTGGCTTCCACCGGTGATCTCAAGGATCGCGCCCGTGGTCCAGAGGGAGCGGTCGCTGGCGAGGAACGCGACCGCGGGTGCGATGTCCTCGGGCGCGCCGGTGCGGCGGAGCGGCGTTCCCCGCAGCATCAGCTCCACGTACTCGGATGCGTGGGGTTCGCCCTCTCGCAAGATCTGATCGAGGACAAGGCCTGGGCTGACCGCGTTCACGCGGATGCGGTGCGGGCCCAGCTCGATGGCAAGCACATGCGTGAGCATGTTCACGGCCGCCTTGCTTCCGGTGTAGTGCGCTCCCCCGGCGCGCGCGGAGGTCGCCGCGCCGGACGAGATGTTCACGATGGCGCCCGGCGCACCACGCTCGATGAGGCGCCGCGCGACGGCTCGGCAGCAGAGCATCGTGCCCTTGGTGTTCACCGCGAACACGCGGTCCCACTCGTCGTCATCCATCTCGAGCACCGGACGATTCGGGAAGATGCCATGGGCGTTCACCAGGACGTCGATCGGGCCGAGCTCGCGCTCGAGCGTGCCCACCGCGACCTCGACGTCGTCGACGCGCGACACGTCCGCACTGACGCTCGCTGCCCGAGCGCCGTCTGCGCGCAGCTCCGCCGCGACCGCGTCCGCTGGCTCCAGCCGCGCATCGACGATGCCGACCGCCGCTCCTTCGCGAGCGAGCTCCCCCGCGATGGCGCGGCCGAGCCGGCCCGCTCCCCCGGTGACCATGGCGACGCGGCCAGCAAGTTGCGTCACGAGCATCCTCCTCGGTCGTGCGCCGGTAGTATGCGGATCCCGTGAAGCGCACGCGCTACGAGGGCTACCGGTCCTTCCAGTACCTCGAGGCGAATACGGACTACCGCGACTTCGCTCTCGCCAAAGAGATCGACCGCGTCCCCTCTCGCCGCGTCGAGGTCTCGGAGGACGAGGAGCGGCGCGTGTGGGGGCTGCTCGAGGCAAACACCGTGGTATCGCTGCACGACCACGTCACCGTAGCTCCGATGAACGTCGCGGAGATGCCCGAGTACCGCCGCCACGGCCGCGAGTGGACGGGCTACGAGGGGCTAAGCGTCTCGGGCCTGGATGCCGTCTTCGACGCGCTGATGGGCGGGACCGCGACGATCACTTCGCGCGCGGGCTGGAAGTGGGACGACGTGATCTACGACCTCGGGATGCGCCTCAGCGACATCGCCCATCAGGACTTCCTCGTGCTGACGGGGACGCTGGAGGAGATCCGCGCCGCGAAGGCGTCGGGACGCATCGCCTTCATCCCCTGCCTGGAGACGGCGACGCCTATCGAGAATGAGGTCGACCGCCTCGACGTCCTCTACGGGCTGGGAATCCGCTCCTGCGGGATCGCCTACAGCGAGGCGAACGCCCTCGGCTCGGGTTTGCGGGAGGCGCATGACGCGGGACTCACCGAGTTCGGCCGGCAGGCGGTGCGGCGGATGGACCGGCTCGGGATCGCTATCGACCTCTCGCACGCCGGCGACCGCACCTCGCTTGACACGATCGAGGCGAGCGAGCGGCCGGTATTCGTTACCCACGCCGGGGCGCGTGCCCTCTGGGACACGAAGCGGATGAAGCCCGACGCGGTGCTCCGGGCGTGCGCCGAACGCGGCGGCGTCATCGGCATCTCCGCGGCGGCGCATACGACGCTTACGGAGAAGCATCCACTGCACTCCATCGAGTCGGTGATGGAGCACTTCGAGTACGTCGCGGGGCTCGTCGGGATGGATCACGTTGCGTTCGGGCCGGACCTCTTCTTCGGCGACCACGTCGCTTATCACCGGTTCTTCTCAGCCCAGTTCTCCACCGCTGCGAGCCGCGGCGCGAAGAAGTTCCAGGAGATCGAGTACGTGGACGGGATCGAGAACCCGTCCGAGTCCTTCCCCAACATCGTCCGCTGGCTCGTTCGCCACGGCTACTCGGACGCGGACATCGGGAAGGCGATCGGTGGGAACGTCATGCGGGCGCTCGCCCAGGTCTGGGCGCGCTAAGCAGCGCTCACGGATAGATGCCCCTCGTCAGCGTGGCGTCGGCGACCCGGCTGACGGCGAGCATGTACGCGGCCGTCCGCATATCCACCTTGTGCTTCCGCGAGAGATCCAGCACGTCGTTGAACGACTTCACCATGACCTCCTTGAGGCGGGCGTTGATGGTGGCCTCGCGCCAGAAGAGGTTCTGGAGGTCCTGCACCCACTCGAAGTAGGACACGGTGACACCGCCGGCGTTGCACAGGATGTCCGGGATGACCATGACCCCGCGGTCGTGGAGGATGCGGTCGGCCTCGGGGCTGGTCGGCCCGTTGGCGGCCTCCGCGACGATCTTGGCCTTGATGTCCGGAGCGTTGTGCGCGCCGATCTGGTTCTCGATCGCCGCCGGGATGAGGATGTCGCAGTCCAGCTCCAGCAGCTCGGTGTTCGAGATGCGCTCCGCGCCCGGGAGGCCCTGGACTCGCCCGGTCTCGCGCTTGAAGGCCTCGACCTTCTGCGGGTCGAGACCCCTTTGGTTGGCGATGCCGCCGCTGGTGTCCGAGACGGCGATGACCGTCGCGCCAAGCTCGGCGATGAGCTTGGCCGAGTACATGCCGGCGTTCCCGTAGCCCTGGACGACGACGCGCGCGCCGTCCAGGTCGAGCCCCAGCGCCTTGGAGGCCTCGATGATCGTGTAGACGGCGCCGCGCGCGGTGGCCTCGAGGCGGCCTTCGCTCCCCCCGATGGAGACCGGCTTCCCGGTCACGACCGCGGGCATGGTCGAGCCGTGGTGCATGGAGTACGTGTCCATGATCCAGGCCATCGTCTGGGCGTTGGTGTTGATGTCGGGCGCGGGGATGTCGCGGTCGGGCCCGATCAGCAGTGAGATCTCCGTGGTGTAGCGGCGGGTCAGGGTCTCGAGCTGCTGCTGGGTCATGTGCTTCGGATCGCAGACGACGCCGCCTTTGGCACCTCCGTACGGGATGCCCACGACCGCGCACTTCCAGGTCATCCACATGGCCAGCGCCTTGACCTCGTTCAGCGTGACCGACGGGTGGTACCGGATGCCGCCCTTCCCCGGGCCGCGAGAGATGTTGTGCTGCACGCGGTACCCGGTGAAGACCTTGACCACGCCGTCCTGCATCCGCACCGGGAAGTGGACGATCAGCTCGCGCTGGCACTCCCGCAGGATCCCCCGCATGTTCGGGTCGAGATGCAGCTTGTCGGCGGCGATGTCGAACTGCTCGAGCGCGACCTGCCAGGGGTCACGCTGGGTGTGGTCGATGACCGAAGAGGTCGCCATCAACGTCTCCCTATATCGCGGATCTTCTCCACGACGGTCCAGGTGTCCGCCGTCCGCCCGGGCTCATACGTGCTGTTCCAGTCCTTCAGGACCGCGCGCCGGAACCCCTGCTCCTGGAGCGTCTCGCGCCAGGAGCGGAGGTCGCGCGAACGATACGCCGTGAGCCGGACGTTCGGGCTCGGCACGACAACGCCTTCGAGGTGGCGCTTGCGCTCGAGGAGTGGCACGTCCAGGAGCGTCTGGCCGTCCACCTCCAGCAGGTCGAAGGCCGCGAAGATCGTCCGGGGCGACGTGCGTCGCACGAAGGCGTTCCCCTCGGCGTCCAGCTCCAGCTCCCGCTCCTCGCTGAACTCGTCCACGAGCACGCCGTCCAGGATCGCGGTAGCGCACTTGGCCTCGACGGTGATGGCGTCGTACAGCTCGCGCGGCCCGTCGACCTCTCCGGCGTAGCCGACGAACCGCGGTCCCGGGTGGCCCAGGCGGACCAGCGCCCGGCGGCCCTCCCACTCGGGCTCGAGGAGGTGGCCGTCGGGCTCCGAGAGCTCGCGCTTGTACCGCGGCCGCTGAGGCGCGAGGTCTACACCGGCCAGGGCGGTCATTCGGCCACTGAGCATGCCTTTTTTATGCGCTCAACGCGCACTCCTGGACCGCGTGAGGAGACCCTAGTGAGCTCGTCAGGCACTCCCCTGATCTCCCTCTTGACAGTGGCAGAACGTCTGTTCTATCTTGCCCCGTCTCATGTCTGTTGCCACTGCCTTCTTCCAGCCGGTGCGGGCCACCCAGCCCGCCCAGCCACCACGCCGCGTCGCGGGGGCCGCCGCCCAAGGGGAGCTCCGCGGTGCTTCCCACACCGCCGGAGTGTCCTGGCGGCTCCCGCCACGCGTGTACGACCCGGGCCAGCGGCGGCGTCACCGCCACGCCATGGCCGCCAGGCTCAGCCTCCCCCGCCCCGCTCGCCCCCGCGAGCCATCCCTGCGAGGGGCGCGATCAGCGAAGTGAACTCGGCCGGGATCACGAACTTCGTCGATTCCGAGGCGCCCAGCCGGTTGAGCGTCTCGAGGTACTGGAGCGTGATCGTCCGCGGGTCGGCGTGACTCGCGGCCTCGTTGATCTTGTCGAGGGCGAGCCCGAATCCCTCGGCGCGAAGGATCTGCGACTGGCGCGCGCCCTCGGCCTGGAGGATGTTCGACTGCTTGTCGCCCTCCGCCACGAGGATCGCGGCCTGCTTCTTTCCCTCGGCCTCGAGGATGGCGGCGCGCCGGTTCCGCTCGGCGGACATCTGCCGGTTCATGGCGTCCTGGATGTCGCGCGGCGGAGTGATCTCGCGGATCTCGACGGTCGTCACCTTCACCCCCCAGCGCTGGGTGACCTCGTCCAGCTTGACCCGCAGGACCTCGTTGATCTGCTCGCGCTTGGCCAGCACGTCGTCGAGCGGGATGTCGCCGATGACCGCTCGCAGCGTCGTGGTCGCGATGCCCGACACGGCGGTGCGGAAGTTCTGGATCTTGAGGACCGAGTCGGACGCCTCGACAACCTTCTGGTAGATGAGGAAGTCGATGCTGATCGGGGCGTTGTCCTTCGTGATACAGGTCTGCTCGGGGATCTCCACGACGAACTCGCGGAGGTCGACCATCAGCGCCGCCTGGATGGGCGGCGGGAAGAGCAGCACCAGCCCCGGACCCTTCGTGCCCTGGTACCGGCCGAAGGCCAGGACCACGAGGCGCTGGTACTCCGGGACGATGTGGATGACGCCCCGCAGGACGAATACGAGGACGACCGCGATGAACGCGAACGCGATGAGCTGGTCGGTCAGGAATTCCATTAGGCCCCTCCTTTTTCCTCTGGGACGCGCGCGACGACGAGCCTGACGCCGTCCACCTTCTGGACGGTCAC
>JBOGTE010000052.1:0-13708 GCA_050692015.1 Candidatus Limnocylindria bacterium | reverse complement strand
CCCTAGGTCCGCTCCGGGCGGGGCGCGGCCAGGACCGTGACCGCGCCCGAGCGGCGCGCGGTCTCGGCCGCGAGGTCGCCCGTGGGCATGCGCGCGATCGCCGCGATGGCGAAGAGCGGCAGAAGGAAGAAGTAGGAGAAGAGGCTCCGCCAGGCGAAGAACAGCGGCAGCATCGCCAGCACCACGCCGAGCTCGGGGCTGGTGTGCCGGGCACGCCACGCGACGGCCAGCACGGCCAGGCCCACGACAGCCTCCAGCGCGAGGTAGGCCGCCGCCGGGAAGAGCGGGAGCACACCGTTCGCCGACAGGAAGACGAGCCCCGCGCCCCGCGGGAACATCGGCTCGGCCAGCGGCCCGACCACTCCGAGGAACCAGGAGCGCGCGTCCCAGAGGATGAAGGGAGCGTTCACCGCCGCGAAGATGGCGGCGGCCACGCCCAGGCGGATGGCCGCCTCGCGCCACCCGTGGCGCGCCGCGACCTGCATCAGATAGAAGGGGGCGAAGAACCAGGCCAGCTGCTTCACCGCGACCGCGACGGCGAGGGCGACGGCGCTCCAGCGACGCTCCCGCCACAGCCAGGCGGCGACGAGCGGCAGCGCGTAGAGCAGGTCGGAGCTGCCGCCGACGGTGAAGGCCGTGAGCGAGACGGCCGCCAGCAGCCCCGTGAGGACGAAGGGGCGCATGCCTGCGGGCGCGCGGGCGAGCACGAGCACCATGGCCGCGAGCAGGCACAGCACGTAGAGGACGTTGGCGTCCCAGCCGAGCGCGACCCAGGGCAGGATCAGCAGGATCGACAGCGCCGGGTAGGACGGGCGCCACTGGAACTCGATGTCGGCGCTCCACCCGCCGCGCGCGCGCTCCACCCAGGCCGCGTCGAGCTGCTCCTCCGTGGGGTAGACACGCACGTCGGCGAACGCGCCGCGCCGGAGCGGCGTGGTGCGGTCCGGCCCGATCCCGCGGGCGTCATAGCACTCGAACAGGTCGAGCCGCGTGTAGGGGTTCTCCCCCCGCAGCACCTGCTGGGCCGCGCACTCGTTCAGGGCGATGGCGTCGTTGTGGTACGGCGTCGCGTCGTGGACCGGCGGCGAGGAGATGCCCCGGAGCCAGGCCAGGCCCAGGATGGCGAGCAGCGAGACGACGACGAACGCGGCGCGGATGGGCCCCGCGTACGCCGGCGGCCCCGGCGCCAGCGCGTCGCCGCGGCCCGTCCCGGTGAGCGCCATGACCATCAGCACGAAGGCGGCGGCGATGGCGAGCGTGGTGAACAGCGCCCCCAGGGGCGACGGGGTGAGCTGCACGATGCCGTTGACGACGCCCGCCTGGTAGAGGGCCGCGCCCGCTACGGCCACCGCCGCGACCCGCAGGAGCGCGATCACCTAGGCCGCTAGCGCCCGGCCGACCACTCCCCCGCCGATCGCCTCCTCTAGTTCCTGCTCGGCGGTACCTGACTCGTAAAAGACGGCCGATTGCCCTGGCGCCACGAGGGCCGGTTCCGCCAGGCGAAGGATCGCATGCGATCCGTTCATCTCGACCTCTGCGTCCATCGGCTCCCCGCGATAGCGCAGCGCGACGTGCGTGGCAAAGCGGTCCGCAGGCGGCACGTCGGCGGTGAAGCTAACGTCACGCAGCAGGTAGGTGCGCGTCTCCACCTCCTCGCGGCGGCCGACGACGGCGGCGTTCCGCTCGAGGTCGAGCCGCAGCACGTAGAGGCGCTCGTTCGCGGCGACGCCCACGCCCCGGCGCTGGCCGACCGTGAGTCCGCCGATGCCGCTATGGGTCCCGACCACGGAGCGGTCCACGCGCACCACGGGCCCGGGTACGAACGCCTCGGGTGCGCGCTCGCGCACGAGGTCACGGTGGTCGTCGGCGACGAAGCAGATGTCCATGCTCTCGGGCTTGGCGGCGTTGGGCAGCCCGTAGCGCCGCGCCAGCTCGCGCGTCTCGTCCTTGCCCGACAACTCGCCGACCGGGAAGAGCGTCCGCGCCAGCTCGCGCTGGCCGAGCATGTAGAGCGCGTAGGACTGGTCCTTCGACGCATCGCGCCCGCGGAGCAGCCGGTAGCGGCCGCCCTCCTCGCGCACGCGGGCGTAGTGCCCCGTAGCGAGCTTGGTGCCGCCGAACTTCGCGACCACGTCCCGGAGCAGCGCCTCGAACTTCACGTAGTGGTTGCAGGCGACGCACGGATTCGGCGTCTCGCCCGTCGCGTACGACCGCACGAACCGGTCCACGACCTCGCGGCCGAAGACCTCCGAGTGGTCGAGCGCATAGAAAGGGATGCCCAGGTGAGCCGCGGCGCGCCGGGCCTCCTCCCCCGCCTCGTCGGTGCCGCAGCAGCGCGGCGCGTCGCTGGATGGGGGGTCCTTCGACAGGCGCATCCACACGCCGACCACTTCGTAACCCCGGTCCGCTAAGAGCGCGGCTGCGAGCGAGCTGTCCACTCCGCCGCTCATCGCGACGAATACGCGCTCGCTCACGCCGTCCTCATGTCGCCACCGGCTGGGCCGAAACGGAGCGGATCCGCTCGACGATCGGGGGCAGCGCGGCGACGAAGGCATCGACGTCCGCCTCGGTGGTGTCCCGGCCGACGGTGACGCGCAGCGAGCCCTGGGCGATCTCGCGCTCGAGCCCGATCGCGAGCAGGACGTGGGACGGCTCCGTCTCGCCGGAGGTGCAGGCCGACCCGCTCGAGACCGAGAACCCCTCGAGGTCGAGCGCGACGATGAGCGCCTCGCCCTGGGTGCCCGGGAAGCAGAAGGAGGCGTTGTTGGGCAGCCGATCGGTCGGATGTCCCGTGAGGATCGCGCCAGGCACCCGCGCGCGGACGCCATCCACGATCCGGTCGCGCAGCAGGCGCTGCTTCGCCGCCTCGCGCTCGCGCCGCTCCGCTGAGAGACGCATAGCCACCCCGAGCCCCACGATGCCGGCCACGTTCTCCGTTCCGGTGCGGCGGCCCTTCTCCTGCCCGCCGCCCGTCTGCATCGTGGCGATACGCGTGCCCCTCCGTACGTAGAGGGCGCCGACGCCCTTGGGGCCGTAGAACTTGTGTGCGTTGACCGAGACGAGGTCCACCGGGATCTCTCTCACGTCGAACGGGAGGATGCCGACCGTCTGGACAGCGTCGGTGTGGAAGGTCACGCCGCGCTCGCGGCAGATGCGGCCGATCTCCTCGATCGGCTGGAGCGTCCCGATCTCGTTGTTCCCGTGCATGACCGACACAAGGACCGTGGCGTCGCCCAGCGCGCGCTCGATCTCGCGCGGGTCCACGCGGCCGTCACGGTCCACGCCGACGGTCGCGACGCAGACGTGCGCGTGCCGCTCGAGGTCCTCGGCCGTGTCGAGCACGGCATGGTGCTCGATCGAGCTGATGACCAGGTGCGGCCCGCTCTTCTCGGGATCGGAGCCGCTGGCCTTCAGGACGCCCCGGATGGCGAGGTTGTCGGCCTCGGTGCCGCCGCTGGTGAAGATGATCTCGGCAGGCTCGGCTCCGATGGCGGCCGCCACCTCGTCCCGCGCCCGGTCCACCAGGGCCCGCGCGCGCCGGCCCTCGGCGTAGATGCTCGAGGGGTTGCCGGGCGCCTCGCGCAGCACGCGCGCCATGGCCTCGGCGACCTCAGGATCGACGGGCGTCGTCGCGGCGTGATCGAGGTACACGCGTCGCTCCATGGGTCGAGTGTAGGAGCGCGGACCCTCGTGGCGGGCCGCGCCACGCGGGTCAGACGGTCTTCGGAGGCTTTGCGACCACGCGCAGGCCGAGCTCGTCCACTTCCGCGGGCGTGATCGGCGCCGGTGCGTCGAGCAGCGGGTCGTAGCCCGTCTGCGTCTTCGGGAAGGCCTGCACCTCGCGGATGTTCTCCGTCCCGCCGAGCGTCATGCAGATCCGCTCGATGCCTCCGGCGAACCCGCCGGTCGGCGGCGCACCGTACTCGAGCGCGTCGAGGATCGCGCCGAAGCGCTGCGCGGCCTCCTCCTTCGAGATGCCCATCTGACGGAAGATCCGCTCCTGCAGCTCGCGCTGGTAGATCCGTACGCTGCCGCCGGCGGTCTCCCGACCGTCCAGCGCGAAGTCGTACTGCGAGCTGCGCGCGCGCTCCGGGTGGGTCTCGAGGACCCCCACCTCGTCCGGGGTGAGCGGTCCCGAGAACGGGTTGTGCGCGAACGTCCAGCCGCCGTCGGGCTTCCGCTCGACCAGCGAGAAGTCGTGGATGAGGACCGCCGAGTGCTTCGAGGCGTCGATGAGCCCCAGGGTCTCGCCGAGGTGCTGACGGAGCGTCCCCACGGCCTCGCTCGCCATTCGCTCAGGTCCGGCGACCGCTAGCACCAGGTCGCCGTCGCGCGCACCGCCGGCCGACCGGATCGCGGCGAGCTCTTCCGCCGCGAGGAACTTGGCAACAGGGGACCGCACCTCTCCGGGGACCAGGGCGAAGGACAGCAGGCCCTTCGCGCCCTTGCCCTTCGCGATCTCCGTCCAGGCGTCGATGTGCTTGCGTGACGCATCCGCCTTCCCGGGGACGACGATGGCGCGGATCACACCACCGGCCGCCAGCACGTCCTTCACGACGCCGAACCCGGTCGTCTTGGAAAAGGACGGCGTGAGATCGACCAGCTCCATCCCGAAGCGGAGGTCGGGCTTGTCCGAGCCGAAGCGGCGCATCGCCTCGGCGAACGTGAGCCGGGGCCACGGCTTCTCGAGCAGCCGCTTCGGGCTGAAGCGCTCGATGACGCGCGTGTACAGGTCCTCGATGAGGGCCATGACGTCCTCGCGCTCGACGAACGCCATCTCGACGTCGAGCTGCGTGTGCTCGGTCACGCGGTCGGCCCGCGGGTCCTCGTCCCGGTACGCCCGCGCGAGCTGGAAGTACTTGTCGATCCCGCCGTACATGAGGATCTGCTTCAGCTGCTGGGGCGACTGCGGCAGCGCCCAGAAGCGCCCCGGGTAGTACCGCGAGGGCACGACGAAGTCGCGCGCGCCGGTCGGGTCGCCGCGAATGAGATTCGTAGTCTCGATCTCCCAGAAGTCCCGATCGACGAAGTACCGGCGGATGAAGTCCACCACCTCGTGCCGCAGGCGCAGCAGGTCCCGTGACCGCTCGCGCCGGAGGTCGATGTACCGGTACTTCCAGCGGAGCGTCTCGTCCACCGGCGTCTCCTCGTTCACGTAGAAGGGCGGGGTCTTGGCCTCGTTCAGGACCTCGATGTCGCTCGCGACCAGCTCGACGTCGCCGGTGGCCAGGCCCGGGTTGCGGGTGCCTTCGGGCCGGGCGCGCACGCTGCCGGTCACCCTCAGGACCCACTCGTTCCGCACGTCCTTGAGCGCCGCGTGCGCCGGACCGCCCTGCTTCGCCGAGGCGACGACCTGCGTCAGCCCGTAGCGGTCCCGCAGGTCGATGAACGTGAGGTCGCCGTGGTCGCGGCGGCGGTGCACCCAGCCGCAGAGCGAAACCTCGGTGCCGGCATGCTCCGCGCGCAGCTCGCCGCAGGTGTGAGATCGGAGCATGGCTAGGCCCGCCCTTCCGGCGTGGCGGACCCGCCTGCCTGGAGAGGCCTCGGGTAGCGGGGCGCGTGCCGGCCGACCTCGGTGACCACGGCCGCCAGGCGGGTCACGCGCTGCTCCTTCTTGACCAGGTCGCGCACGATCACGTTCCCGCCGCGCGCCTCCTCGGTGCCACGGATCACCGCGACCGTCGCGCCGTGCTTCACGGCGTTCTCAAGCTGCCGCTCGAGCGGACGCGTGCCGTACTCGAGCGCGACGCGGAACCCGGCGTCCCGCAGCGGCGCCGCGAGCTGGATGCGGTCGGCGACGTCGTCGGCCTGGGCCGAGAGGACCCACACCTCAGCGGTCGGCTCACCCGCAAGCGTGACGCCTTGCTGCTTGAGGGCGCTGTAGAGCACGTCCACGCCGCCCGCGATCCCGACGCCGGGGAAGTCCGGGCCGCCCATCCGCGAGACGAGCTCGTCGTAGCGGCCGCCCGCGGCCACCGCGATGTCCCCGCCCTTGGTGAACTCCGGGTCGGTCAGGATGAACTCGTACACGGTCCGGGTGTAGTAGTCGAGGCCGCGCACCAGGGTCGGGACGACGCTGTGGCGGATGCCCAAGCGGTCCAGGCCGGCGACCACGGCGTCGAAGTGCGCGCGGTCCTCGGCGCAGAGCAGGCCATGGACGTCGGGCGCCGCCGCGATCACGGCGCGATCCTTCGGGTCCTTCGAGTCGAGGATCCGCAGCACGTTCGTCGCGAGGCGCTGCTGCGACGTCTCGCCGAGCTCGTCGCGGTGCGCGGTGAAGTACTCGGCGAGCGCGGCCGTCACCTTGGGCCGGCAGCTGGCGTCGCCGACCGTGTTCACCTGGAGCTCGAAGGCGGTGAGGCCGACATCGGCGAAGAGGCCGTTGGTGAACTCGACGATCTCCACGTCGGCGCTGGGCTCCTCCGCCCCGTAGCACTCGAGGCCCCACTGCCAGAACTGGCGGTAGCGCAGGAGCTGGGGCCGCTGCCCGCGGAACATCGGCTCGATGTAGGAGAGCCGGATGGGCCGGGGAGCGCGGTGCAGGCCGTGCTGCAGGAACGCGCGGCTGACCGGCGCCGTGCCTTCCGGGCGAAGCGCGAGTCCGCCCTTCCCCTGGAGGGACACGTCGTACATCTCGTGGCCCACCACGTCGCTGTCGGCGCCCGCGGTCTTCGCGAAGACCTCGCGGTCCTCCACCATGGGGGTCGAGAGGCGCGGGAATCCGTAGCGCTCCGCCCGAGCGCGGATCAGCAGGCCCAGCGCGTCGAAGGCGGCCGCCTCCGCGGGCAGCAGGTCACGCATACCCCGGGGGGCCTGGTACTGAGGCATCGTGTGACGCTAGCGCGATCGCATGGCCCGCGCGCCGCCGGTATCGTCCAGAGGTGCTCCGGGTTGCGGCCGCGCTCGCGGTCCTGGTCGCCGCCGCGTGCGGCGGCGGCGGATCGCCCGGTCCCGCCACGGAGACGCAGGCCCTCGCCACATCAACACCAGGAGGTACCGCCACGGCTACTCCAACGCCATCACCCTCCCCCGCCCCGCAGGGCACGACCGCGACGGTCGAGCTCGAAAAGGGCGGCTCGTTCACCATCCAGCTGCGCCCGGACAAGGCCCCGGGCACGGTCGCGAACTTCATCAAGAAGGCGAACGCCGGCGACTACGACGGCACGACCTTCCACCGCGTCGTCCCCGGATTCGTCGCCCAGGGCGGCGACCCGCTCAGCAAGACCGACCCGCAGCGTGCCGGCACCGGCGGCGGCAAGCAGCCCACGGAGCTGAGCGACCTGCCCTTCGTCAAGGGCGCCGTCGGCATCGCCCGCGGCGGCGACATCAAGGTCTCGAACGATGCCCAGTTCTATGTGGTTCTCGACGACGCGCCGCACCTCAACGGCGCCTACACGAACTTCGGCACCGTCACGAGCGGCATGGACGTCGTGCTCGGCATCCGGGTCGGGGACAAGATCAAGACGATCCGCTCGGACTGACGCTCCAGGGTCTTGCAGCCCCTCACGGCGCGGGGACAGGCGCCGGCGACCGCTCGCGCCGCAGGGGCCAGAGGCCCCAGATGACGGCGGCGACCACGAGCAGCGGCACCACCGGGCTCAGGGTCTCCGAGTGGCGGGCCACCGCGACGGCGTACATGACCGGTGTGAGGAACAGGAGCACCGCTGCTCCTGCGAGGAGGACCGCCCGGCCGCGCGAGGGTCGGTCGGGATGGAGCGCGCCCGCGGCCAGCACCAGGGGGACGACCAGCAGGATCTTGTCGTAGGAGTTCGAGTACGGCGCGGCGGCCACCGACAGCGCCAGCCACACCGCTGGCCAGGCGGGGCTACGAGGGTGGAAGGCCAGCCCGAGCGCCACGAGACCGAGGATCGCCACCGGCGCCAGGGCGGTCCCCGCGGGGCCGAGGAGCGTCCCCAAGAGCGCGGGGATGGTGTCGTACTCGGCCCGGGTGAACGGGGTACCGATGTGCCGTGACCAGGGCTCGAGCCACCAGGGGATGACCGCCCACGAGACCGCTATCAGGACCGCCGCCGGCACGAGCGCGGCGGCGAGGAACCGCGCCCCGGAGCGAGTGGGCTGGCGCCCCTCCACCGGCCAGGCGGCGTGGAGCGCCAGCGCCGGCGCGGCCAGCAGGAACAGCTGCGGCTTGAAGAGGAAGCTGAGGGCGAGCAGGCCGGCGGCCGCGGGACGCCCGCGCCGGAGGGCCAACACGATCCCGAACAGGACCGCGACGTAGATGCCGCCCCACTGCCCGATGACCGCATTCAGGATCCCCGCCCACGAGAGGAGCAGTGCGAACGCCGCGACGGAGTGCTCGAGCGGCCGACCCGGCAGGACGGCGCGCAGCGCCGACCGGAGCGCGGCGACCCCGAGCCCCAGGCTCGCCACGAGCCAGAGGCCCGAGACCAGCGCCAGGGGGAGCAGCGCGAGAGGCAGGAGCGCGACCACCACCCACGGGGGATGCGTGAAGACGGCCGTGTCCGGCGCCTGCGTGCCCAGGGCCACCGCGGTCGCGTGCCAGGTCGCGGGGTCGTAGGGGTCGGCGCCGTTCAGGAACGCCCGCGGAGCGGCCCAGAGGCGCGACAGGTCGTCCTCGCCCACCAGCTCGATCCGCCGCTCGAGCGGCCCGAGAAGCGCGAGCGCGGCGAGCGAGACGGCCGTCGCGCCCCAGAACGCGCGGTCGGTGCGGTCCACGCGCGCAGCATCGGGCGCCCGCGTGCGACGCGCTAGCCGAGCATCTCCCGGGCGGTCCCCTCCCAGAGCCCGACCATGAGCCGCAGCGACTCCTGGTCGATCCGCTCGTTCTGGCCGTGGAACATCCGCGCGAACCGGTCGAAGGGGATGCGGTCGCTCATCAGGCCGTAGCCGTAGCAGACGACGCCCTTGCGCCTGAAGTAGCGGGAGTCGGTCGCCCCCATGATCGTGAAGGGCGCGACGGTGGCGCCGGGGACGAGGCGCTTGGTGGTCCGCTCGAGCGCGTCCCAGAGCGGCGTATCCATGGGCGAGACGGTCGCCACGTTGTCGCCCTCCGCCACGATCTCGACCTGGTCCCAGAGGTCGCCGATCGCCTCCTTGAGCATCCGGCGCACCTCGGCGCCATCGACGTTCGGGAGCGTGCGGATGTCCACCTCGGCCTCAGCGGTGTCCGGGATCACGTTGATCTTGACGCCGCCGCGCGAGACGTTGGGCGAGAAGGTCGTGTGAGTGACCGCGTGCATGTACCGGGCGACGCCGAGGGAGCGCGCGCGGGAGAGCGCGAGCTCCACGCCCCAGCCGCGCGTGAGGAGCATCCGCTGCGTCCGGGACAGGCCGATCCCGGTCACGAAGCGCCGCCAGGTGTCGTCCAGCACGGCGGGCGGCCTGTAGGCGGCGACGCGGCGCACCACCTCGGCCATCCGGACCACCGCGTTCTCGGAGCGGTAGGGCATCGAACCGTGGCCGGGCACGCCGCGCGTCCGAAGCCGCACCCAGTGGGAGCCCTTCTCCGCGACCATGATCGTCCGGGCGCCGTTGCCGATCGGGACCTTGGCTCCGCCGAACTCGGTCACCAGGTAGTCCGTGCGCACCGCGTCCAGCTCGTTCTCGACGAGCCAGAGCGCGCCGTGCGTGCCCATGGCCTCCTCGTCCGCGACGGCGATGTAGACGAGCGTCCCGTGCGGCCGCCAGCCCTCCCGCAGGAGGCGCTTCACGCCGACCGCCATGGACGCGGTGATGCCGAGCATGTCGATGGCGCCGCGACCCCAGACCTCGCCGTCCACGATGTCGCCGCCGAACGGATCGCGGTCCCAGCCCTCGGTCCCGACGGGGACGACGTCGATGTGACCCATGAGGGCGAGCGACGGAGCCTTCGGGTCGCTCCCCTCGATGCGCAGGACCAGGCTCGCGCGCCCCGGCAGGGGCTCGAAGCGCCGCATCTCGACGCCCGGGCCGGCGAGGTAGGCGGCCAGCGTCTCCGCGCTCCGGACCTCCTGGCCGCTCTCGGGGGTTCCGTCGTTGACGCAGCGGTTGCGGATCAGCTGCTGGAGTAGCTCGGTGACCTCACCGGTGCTCTCCTGCTCTTCGCGCATCGCCAAGCGCCGCGCGCGCTCCGCTGCTTGAGGACTCGCGCGGACCGGCAAAGCCGGATCCTCGCTCGGTCCTTCCTGGCTCACTCCATGACGCCGCCGCGGGTCATCGGCAGCGGGTCGAGCACGCGCCGCAGGTCCGCCTCGGGCAGGACCTTCTCCTCGAGGGCGACCTCCAGGAGGCCGCGGCGCTCGGCGAGGGCGCGCTTCACCAGCGCGGCGGCCTTGGCGTAGCCGATATGCGGCGAGAGCGCGGTCACGATGATCGACGGCGACTGGTCCATGAGCTCCGCGCAGCGCTCCTCGTCCACGCGCAGGCCCTCGATGGCCTTCACGCGAAGCTGCCGGACGGCGCTCGCAAGGATCGTGGCCGAGAAGCACACGGCGTAGTTGATCCCTGGCATCATCACGTTCAGCTCGAGCTGGCCCGCCTGCGCGCCGAGCATGACCGCGGTGTCGTTGCCGATCACCTGGTAGCAGACCTGGTCCACCATCTCGGCGATCGCCGGGTTCACCTTGCCCGGCATGATCGAGGAGCCCGGCTGGACGGCCGGCAGGATCAGCTCGCCGAACCCCGTACGCGGCCCCGACACGAGGAGGCGCAGGTCGTTGCAGATCTGCGAGATCTCGATGGCCGAGGTGCGCATCCCGCTGGAGATACGGACGAACGGCGCCATCGACTGCATCGAGGCGAAGAGGTCCTTCGCGGGCACGATCGGCTCGCCGTACCACTCCGCGAGGTGCTCGCAGACGCGCTCGCGCACGGCCGGCGTCGCGTTGAGCGAGGTGCCCGCGGCGGTGCCGCCGATGCCGAGCTCGCACAGCTCCGCCCGGCCCGCATTCAGGCGGGCCGCGGCTCCGCTGACACGCTGCGCCCAGCCGCCGATCTCCTGCCCGAACGTGATGGGCACGGCGTCCTGCAGGTGCGTGCGGCCCGGCTTGACCACGCTCGCGTACCGCGTCGCCTTCTCCGAGAGGGCCGCGGCCAGGGCGTTCAGCTCCTCGACGAGCGTGCGTGTCAGCTCCAGGTGCGCCAGGCGCATGGCCGTGGGCGTGACGTCGTTGGTGGACTGACCCATGTTCACGTGGTCGTTCGGGTTCACGTGCTCGTACGTCCCGAGACGGCCGCCCAGGCTCCGGTCGGCCAGGTTCGCGATCACCTCGTTGGCGTTCATGTGGAAGGAGACGCCCGCCCCCGAATGGAACACGTCCACGACGAACTGGTCGGCGTGCCGCCCTTCGAGGATCCGGTCGCACGCCTGGACGATCGCGTCCCGGCGCCTCTGGTCCAGCCGGCCGGTCTCGGCGTTGGCGATCGCCTCCGCCTTCTTGATGCTGGTCACGGCTCGGATGAAGGCGGGGAACGCCCGGTAGCCGCTGATGGGGTAGTTCTCGACGGCCCGCTGGGTCTGGGCACCCCAAAGCGCGTCGGCGGGGACGCGGACCTCACCCAGAGTGTCCTTCTCTATCCGCGTCCCGTCGGTCATTTCGCGACGTAGAATAGGTCGAAGTTCCCGTGCAGAAGAACCGGCTCACCTGGATGATCGGCGGACCCCAGGGGAGCGGGATCAACGCCTCCGCCGAGGTCTTCGCGAAGGCCTGCAGCCGTGCCGGCCTCCGTGTCTACGCGAACATCGAGTACCACTCCAATATCATGGGGAAGCACTCCTTCTATCGCGTCCGCGTGGACGAGGAGGACGTGCGCAGCTACCGGGAGAAGAGCGACATCCTGGTGGCGCTCGACCAGGAGACGCTGTCCGGCGACGGCGACCACCGTCGCTGGCCCACCCACTACGGCCACCTCCACGAGGTGAGCGAGGGCGGCGGCGTCATCTTCGACAGCGACATCGGGTACGAGCCGCCGGCCGACCGCACCGACCTGCGCTTCTTCCCGGTGCCCTTCATGGAGGTCATCAAGAAGGCCCTAGACGAGGTCGGCAAGGGCGAGCAGGCGCGCCGCTACGAGGTCATGAAGAACACGGTCGCGCTGGGGTCCTCGCTCGCTCTCTGCGAGTACCCCTTCGACATCGTCGCCGACGTCATCGTCAGCCAGTTCAAGGGCAAGCGAAGCGAGATCGGCCAGCTGAACGTGCGCGCCGCGAGGCTCGCCTTCGATCACGTCAAGGAGAACTTCGACTGCGCCGCCTTCCCGTACCGCCTCCAGCCCCACCGGGAGCGGAAGGCGCGGCTGCTCGCGAAGGGCTATGAGGTCATCGCCCTCGCGAAGCTCCGGGCCGGCGTCGCGTTCCAGACCTACTACCCCATCTCGCCGGCGACCGACGAGAGCGTGTACCTGGAGCGCCACCAGCGCGACCAGGACCTGCTCGTGGTCCAGTGCGAGGACGAGATCTCGTCCATCAACATGGCCATCGGCGCGGCGCACATGGGCGTGCGCTCCTCGACCGCGACGAGCGGTCCCGGGTTCGCGCTCATGGTCGAGGGCATCGGCTTCGCCTCGATCACCGAGGCGCCCGGCCCCGTGATCACGATGTACCAGCGCGGCGGCCCGTCCACCGGTCTTCCCACGCGGCAGGAGCAGGCCGACCTCCAGTGGGTGCTTCACCCGGCGCAGGGCGACTTCCCGCACCTGGTCACCGCGCCCGGCGACCTGCGCGAGTGCTACCAGGACGTCTTCAGCGCGTTCAACTGGGCGGAGCAGTACCAGCTGCCGGTGATCGTCCTCACCGACAAGAAGCTCGCCGCCGTGTACACCACGATCGACAAGCTCGATCTGCAGTACGACAAGGTCGAGCGCGGGCCGCGCTTCACCGGCTCGGAGTGGACCCCCTACGAGGCCACGGGTTCCGAGGTCGTGCAGCAGGACGGTCACGGCAACGGCCACGCCGCCGGCGAGGAGGCCAAGGAGTACCTCCGCTACGCGCTCACGAAGGACGGCATCTCGCCTCGGAGCCGGCCGGGCACGCCCGGTGGCCGTTACTGGAGCACGAGCGACGAGCACGACCCCGACGGCCACATCACCGAGGGCGTCGAGATGCGCATCGCGATGATGCACAAGCGGATGAACAAGCTCGACCTCATCCGGAAGGCCATCCCCAAGGACCAGCAGTACGCGCTGCACGGGCCCGAGAAGGCGGACCTCACCGTGGTCGCGTGGGGCTCCACCAAGGGGACGATCCTCGACGCGATGAAGACGCTCCAGGAGGACGGCCGCTCGGTGAACTTCCTCCAGTGCCGCCTGATGCGCCCCTTCCCGGCGGAGGCGATCGAGAAGATCCTGCGCGCCGCCAAGCGGCTCGTGCTGATCGAGGAGAACTACACCGGGCAGCTCGGCGCACTGCTCGCGGAGCACACCGGCGTGCGCATCGCCGACCGCGTGCTTAAGTTCGACGGCCGCCCGTTCAGCGAGGACGAGGTGCTGGCCGCGCTGCGCGCGCGCTTCGAGGGTGCGCCCGAGGCGAAGACGGAAGTGGTGATGACGAATGTCCGTTGAGGCGCCGGTCAAGAAGCTGACCGTCAAGGACTTCAAGTCCGACCTGCACAATGACTGGTGCCCTGGGTGCGGTGATTTTGGGATCCTCACGGGGATCCAGATGGCCCTCGCCCAGCTCAACCTCGACCCCGACAAGGTCGCTGTGTTCAGCGGGATCGGCTGCTCGGGCAAGACGCCGCACTACATCAAGGCC
>JBOGTE010000051.1:0-13810 GCA_050692015.1 Candidatus Limnocylindria bacterium | reverse complement strand
GGTCCGGAGACGCGTCGCGGATCGCCTGCGCCCTCTCGCCGAAGGGCCGGTCGTCGGCCGGCGTGAGGGCCCCCGTCGCCAGCACCCCGCCCGCGAGGACCGCCCGCCGGGTGGCGTGCTCGAGCAGCCCGGCCTGCGCGTCCAGGGTCACGACGCGCACCGCCTTGCCCGGACCCACCGCCAGCGCCGCATCGCCGGTCTCCGTCCGCCACCCCTCGGGCACCGGCTGGTCCGCGATGCGCCAGCGCCGCCACCTGGACTCGTCCGCGACGTCCACGAGGCTCGTCGCCTCCTTCACGGGCGCCCCTCGTGGAGCGAGGCGCGGTCGATCAGCTCGACCAGCACGCCGTCGGCGGCGCGCGGGTGCAGGAACGCCACGTCGCCTTCGGCCCCGCGGCGCGGTACGCGGTCCACCAGCTCCACACCGAGGGCTTCGAGGTCGCGCAGCACCGCCGCCAGGTCGTCCACGGCGAAGCAGACGTGGTGGAGCGTGGGGTGTCCGCGCTCCGCCAGGAACCGGGCGACGCCGGACGAGCCGTCGGTCGGCTCCAGCAGCTCGACGCGGCCGGAGCCCCCGGTGAGGAAGACGACGCGGACGGCCTGCTCTTCGAGATCGAGGGTCGGCCCCGGCACGAGCCCCAGCGTGTCGCGGTAGAAGGGAAGCGCGGCCTCGATCGAGGGCACGACGACCCCCACGTGGTGCAGCTCGCGCGCGGTCACTTCACAGGTGTGTGCGCGCCGAACACGCCGCGAAGGTCGTCCGAGATCTCCCCGAGCGTGACCTCGGCCTCCACGGCTTCGAGGATGAACGGGAAGAGCTCGTCCGCACCGCGGGTGGCGCGCCGCAGCGAGTCGCGGGCACGCTCCGAGGCCGCGGCGTCGCGGCGGCCGCGCAGCTCCCGGAGGCGCTCCCGGGCCTGCCGCAGCACCGCCTCATCGACCTTCTGGGCCGGCGGCACGACCTGCCCCTCGGTCCGGAACGCGTTCACGCCGACGACGATCCTCTCGCGCTTCTCGACCGCCTGGGCCGCCGCGTACGCGGAGGCCTCGATCTCGCCCTGCTGGTAGCCGCGCTCGATCGCCGCCAGGGCGCCGCCCTGCTCGTCGATCTTCGCGATCTCGGCGAGCGCGAGCTCCTCGATCTCGCCGGTGAGCCGCTCGACGAGGTACGCGCCTCCCAGGGGGTCCGCCGTGTCGGCCGCGCCGGACTCGTCGGCGATGATCTGCTGCGTCCGGAGGGCCAGGCGCGCCGACTCCTCCGTCGGAAGGCCCAGGGCCTCGTCGAAGGCGTTGGTGTGCAGCGACTGCGTGCCGCCCAGCACCGCCGCCAGCGCCTCGATCGCGGTGCGGACGATGTTGTTGTGCGGCTGCTGCGCCGTGAGGGTGGACCCCATCGTCTGGGTGTGGAAGCGCAGCTGCCACGACGCGGGATCGGTCGCCCCGTAGCGGTCGCGCATCAGGCGCGTCCAGATCCGGCGCGCCGCGCGGAACTTGGCGACCTCCTCGATGAGCGTGGAGTTCGCCGCGAAGAAGAAGGAGAGCTGGCGCGCGAAGGCGTCCACCGCGAGGCCGCGCTCGAGGGCCCCGTCCACGTATGCGATGGCGTCGGCGAAGGTGAAGGCGAGCTCCTGCACCGCGTCGGCCCCGGCCTCCCGGATGTGGTAGCCGCTGATCGAGATCGGGTTCCAGCGCGGGAGATGGCGCGCGCACCAGGCGATGAGGTCGGTCACCAGGCGCATCGAGGGACGCGGCGGGTAGATGTACGTGCCGCGCGCGATGTATTCCTTCAGGATGTCGTTCTGCGTCGTGCCGCCGACGCGGTCGAGCGGGACGCCCTGGCGCTTCGCGACGGCCACGTACATCGCCAGGAGGATCGGCGCGGTGGCGTTGATGGTCATGGAGGTCGTGACCTCGCCGAGCGGGATGTCCCTGAAGAGCCGCTCCATGTCGTCCACGCTCGAGATGGAGACGCCGACCCGGCCCACCTCTCCGGCCACGCGGTCGTCGTCGGCGTCGTAGCCCATCTGCGTCGGCAGGTCGAACGCGACCGAGAGACCCGTCTGGCCGTGCGCCAGCAGGTACCGGTAGCGCGCGTTGGTCGCCTCCGCGTCCGCGAAGCCGGCGTACTGGCGCATCGTCCAGAGGCGACCGCGGTATCCGGTGGGATGGATCCCCCGCGTGTACGGCGGCTCGCCGGGGAACTCCGCTTCCGCCCCGTCCCCGGGCACGGCGAGCGGCGGCAGCGGCTTGCCGTAGGTGGTCTCGAACCTGGCGCGCTCCGGAACGCGCTTGGTCGCCTCGGCGTACGCGTTCCGCTCCCAGTCCTTCACGTCACGACTCTTGCGGCGACCCTGCACTCGGCCGATGGTACGTGCGCTAACGGGGACGAAGGACGAGGCGCCCCTCCGTGCGCGCGACGGCGGCGCTCGTCCACGCGAGGCGGTGCAGCTGCCCGGCGGACCAGAGCTGCGCCTGGTCGCCGTGGTGGAACGCCGCACGGTGCCCTGACTGCCCCGTCGATAGCGCGGCCTTCGAGGCGTCGAGGTCGCCGAGGTCGATGACGATGCGCGCCGCGGCAGCGCTCGGAGCGGTGGGGCCCAGCAGAGCACGCATGGCTTCGACGTCCAGGTCGCGGGCATCGACCAGCGCAGTCAGCGTCGCTTCCGCGGCCGCTCCCCCGCCGACGACGACGGATCCGTCGGGCCCCAGAGCGCGGAACGGGGTGAGTCCCGCCACTCCGCCGCCCAGGTCCACGAGGCAGCCGGCAAGCGGACCGTTCTGAGCACCCTCAGCTGGCATGGCGAGGTCCGCGATCGTCCGTGCCCCGAGCGCTTGAACGGGGCTCCGCACCACCTGGAACTGGTCGAACGCCCGGCCCGAGGCGTGAAAGGCCCACGCGACCGATCCATTGTGTCCCGCGACGATGCCCGGTACGCCCGGGAGCGAGACCCCGATCGCGCGGATGCCCGGCGCGTCGAGCCCGAGCTGGTACCAACCGGGCGCGGGCGCAGCCGAGTCAAGCTCGGCGACCAGCAGCGGCCGCCCCCTATGCGAGCGATCACCCGCGATGGCAGCGCAGGTCGTGTCCGACGGCGAGGCGAGGTAGACCGCCGCGACCGCAAGCGTGTGCATCGTGGTCCAGGCAGCCGGACGCCGCCCGCTCAGGGTGATCTCGGCAGGGAGCGCGCGCGCCGCGGCGTGCTGGTCGATGTACTTGGTCACACCGTCCGCGTACGCGTTGAGCGCCGTAAGCAAGGATCGGTCGAGCGGAGCGGACAGGTGCAGGAACAGCGAGCGCACGGCGTCCGATGACCGCATGGCCTCCATCTGCGCGAAGCGATCCTGCGCGGTCACGTAGCCCTGCAGGAAGAAGAGGTCGTGGAGGGTCCCGGCCTCGATGCGCGGGACGCCGAACGCGTCGCGCACCACCTCCGCCCGCTCGTCGAGGCCGAGGAAGCGATAGTAGCCGTCGATCGTGGGCAGCGGGCGGTAGAAGAGGAGTCCGCTCAGGGCCATCCCGGTCAGGACGGTGAGGATCGCGCCGGCCGCCAGCGCACCGAGCGCGCGCCGCCTCATCAGGCCGGCTCGTCCACCAGCAGGGCGATCAGCGCGCCGCTTTCTACCTTCGAACCGGGGGAAGCGGCCAGCCGCTGGACCCGGCCCCGCGCCGGCGCGCGGAGCTCGTTCTCCATCTTCATCGCCTCGAGCGTCGCGAGGGCCGCGCCGCGCTCGACGACGTCTCCGGTCGCGACGTGGACCGCCTTGAGGAGGCCGGGCATGGGCGCGCGGATCTCGTGGCGGCCGCCGCCCTGCGGGCGCTCCGCGCGCGCCGCGGCGGCGCGCTCGTCGGTGAGCGACAGGGTCACGGTCCGGCCGTCCACCTGCGCGCGAGGGGGCTCGCCGGCCAGGAGCGCAACCTCGTAGGCGCGGCCTTCGGCCACGATCGACCAGAGACCCCGGCCCAGGTCGCGGGCGTCGTACGCAACGACCCGGTCATCGACGAGAAGCCGCCCCTCGGGGGACGACTCCACACGCATGCGGCGCCCGCCGACGTCCACCTCGTACCTCACGCGACACGTTCCCCGTCGGGACCGTCCCGCAGAGCGGCGGCGCGGGCGGCCACCGTCCACGGCGTCGCTTCCTGCGGCAGCGGCCGCGCCCTCGCCATGCGCTTGCGCGCGGCCAGGACCGCGGCGACGGCCACGGCGGTCGCCGCGCCGTCCTCGAGCTCCACGTCGCGCGGCGGCCAGTGGCCCTCGACGTAGGAGGTGTCGTAGCGCCCGACGGCGAAGTCGGGCTCCCCTAGCACGTGCGCGTGGAACGGGACGCTGGTGGCCACGCCGGTGATGAGGGTCTCGGCGATCGCGCGCCGCATGCGCGCCAGCGCCTCGGCGCGGTCGCTTCCGCGCGCGACGACCTTGGCGATCAGCGGGTCGTACTCGTTAGGAACCCAGGTTCCGGGCTCGACCGCGGAGTCCACCCGGATGCCGGGTCCGGACGGAAGCCGCGCCAGCTCGACCCGCCCGCCGGCCGGCAGGAATCCAGCGAAGGGGTCCTCCGCCGTGACGCGGCACTCGATGGCGGCGCCGCTGGGGGCGACGTCCGCCTGCGCGAAGGGCAGCGACTCGCCGGCAGCGAGGCCCAGCTGCAGGGCAACGAGATCGAGGCCCGTGACCATCTCCGTGACCGGGTGCTCCACTTGCAGGCGGGTGTTCACCTCCAGGAAGACCAACGAGCCGTCCGGGGCGACCAGGAACTCGCACGTGCCGGCGTTCCGGTAGCCCGCGGCCCGGGCGATCCGCACCGCGGCGTCGCCGAGGCGCTCGCGCAGAGCCGCGTCCACCGACGGCCCCGGCGTCTCCTCGATGAGCTTCTGGTGCCGGCGCTGCACCGAGCAGTCGCGCTCCCCGAGCCAGACGACGTCGCCTCGGTCGTCGGCCAGGATCTGCATCTCGACATGGCGGCCGTGCTCGACGAAGCGCTCCACCAGGAGGCCCGCGTCGCCGAAGGCCGTCCGCGCCTCCCCCGTCGCGCCGCGCCACGCGTCCGCGAGCTCCGCGGCGTCTCGGACAATGCGCATGCCCTTGCCCCCGCCGCCCGCCGCGGGCTTGAGCAGCAGCGGGTAGCCGATCGCTTCTGCGGCCCGGCGCGCCTCGTCTTCGTCCGTCACGGGCTCGCGGGTGCCCGCCGCGACCGGCACGCCGGCCTCCTGAGCGATGCGCCGCGCCTCGGTCTTCGACCCCAGCAGGCGCTGCACGCGCGCGGGCGGACCTACGAAGACCAGTCCCGCCTTCACGACGGCCTCGGCGAAGGCCGCGTTCTCCGCCAGGAAGCCGTACCCCGGGTGGACCGCGTCGGCCCCGCTGCGCCTCGCGACCTCGACGATGCGGTCGATCCGTAGATACGAGTCGGCCGGTGCCGCTCCGCCGACGGGATAGGCCTCGTCCGCCAGTCGCACGTGCAGCGCCTCGAGGTCGATCTCGCTATAGACCGCGACGGTGCGGATCCCCATGTCGCGACAGGTGCGTATGACGCGGACGGCGATCTCGCCGCGGTTGGCGACGAGGACCTTGCGGATCGCCACCTTGCTCAGAGGTCCTGAGGTCCGATCACGATGCCGAACCGCTCTGTCCCGCGCCGAAGGCGCTCATCCACGGTGACGACCCTGCACTCGAGCAGCATCGCGAGCGCGATGTACTCGGCGTCATACGTCTTCGCCCAGCCGAGCTGGTCCGCTATCTCCCACGCCTTCACCGAGAGCTGCGGATGCGTCCGCGCTGCGATCGGAGCGCCGTCCAGATTCGTCAGCGCCGCCAGCGCGCGCTCCGGGACGAGTTCCTTGCGCCAGAGAGCCTCATGCAGGGAGGATCGCACCTCCGACCAGAGGAGCGGTGGCGCTACGAGCTCATGGGCACGGTACGTCGAGAAAGTCGTGTCCGCGAGGCATGCGTTCGAGGCGGCGCTGGCGTCGATGACGAGCGTCAATGGCCTCGCCGGGAACGGTGGATCCATGCGACAACGTTGGGCATCGGTTCGCCCCAGAACGTGCGCCGGAGCCCCTTCGGGAGCGGCAGCATCTTCGGCTCCTCGACGAGCGCCTCGAGGTCCGCCTCCTCGATGACGTGCTGCGTGCCGACCTTCCGGGCGCGCAGGCGGCCCGCCCGGATCCACCGGCGGACGGTCTCCGGGTCGCGACGGACCCGCCTCGCCGCCTCCGGGACGGTCAACATAGTTGCATACTACTACATGGGCTGGGGGGGTCGAGGTACCCGTGGCGACCACCGAGGGCCGGCTAGCCAAGGGAGCGCTCGGGCCACGCCGAATGGCTCGGCGCGAGGGCTCATAGGGCGGCCCTATGCTCGAACCGCGCAATCGGCGCAGCCTGGGGGACGACTCTGGGGAGGTCCGCCATGGTGCTAAGTGGGATGGCCGGTCCGATGCCGCGCCTGCGCATCGCGCAGCTCGCGCCGCTGTGGCTACCCGTGCCGCCCGAGCGATACGGCGGGACGGAGCGGGTGGTGCACGCGCTCACCGAGGAGCTGGTCCGGCGAGGTCATGACGTGACACTCTTCGCGGCCGGCGGATCGCGGACGTCCGCCCGGCTTCGGCCGGGATCGCCGCGTCCGTTGTGGGAGGTCCCTGGGGCGGACGATTTCGGGATGCGCGTCGTCCAGATCGAGGACCTCATCCGCTGCTCGGACGAATTCGACGTCGTGCATTCGCACATCGACGTCCTCCCCTGGCTGGCCGGCGGGCGGATCCGCGCGCCCCTCCTCACGACCCTCCACGGCAGGCTCGACCTTCCCGTCCTGCGCCCGCTCTTCGAGGCCTACAGCGACCGAGCCCTCGTCTCGATCAGCGACGCGCAGCGTTCCCCTGTGCGCGACCTGCACCTCAATTGGGTCGCGACCGTGTACCACGGCCTCGACCTGGCGACGGACTACCGTCTCGGTCCGGGCGACGGCGGATACCTGCTTTTCCTCGGGAGGATCTCGCCCGAGAAGGATCCTGCCCGAGCCATCCGCGTCGCCCTGCGCGCCGGCGTCCCGCTACGCATCGCCGCCCGGGTGGACCCAGCGGACGAGACCTACTTCCGTAAGGAGGTCGTGCCCCACCTCGACCATCCCCTGGTCGACTGGATCGGTGAGGTCGGTCACGCCGACAAGGTCGAGCTGCTCCGGGGCGCGCGCGCGCTGCTGCTGCCGGTGAACTGGCCGGAGCCGTTCGGGCTCGTCTTCATCGAGGCGCTGGCGTGCGGCACGCCGGTCGTCGCGCGTCCGTGCGGATCGCTCCCCGAGATCGTGCGTGACGGCCAGCACGGTCGGCTCGTCTGGACGGAGGATGAGTTGGTGGCGGCGATCAGGGACATCGACGGCCTCGATCGCGGCGCGTGCCGCTCTTACGCGCTCGAACGCTTCAGCGTGGAGCGCATGGCCGAGGACTACGAGCGGGCGTTCCTGACCCTGATCGCGGGGGAGCGCCTCGCCGCCGCGGCCTCGTGAGGCGAATGGCCGCGCACGCACTTGTCGCGTGACGGCGCCGGATAGGGACCGCGGGCGGCGGCGGATCCTCCTCCGAACGCGCGGCCTCGAGGCGGCGATCTTCGACATGGACGGCACGGTGACGAACACGGCTGCCGTGCACATGGCGGCCTGGAAGCGGCTGTTCGACGGCTTCCTCACGAACATCTCCGGGCGCACGGGAGGACGGCAGCGCCCGTTCAGCGCGGACGACTACCGCCTCTTCGTCGATGGCAAGCCCCGCGACGACGGCATCCGCGACTTCCTCGCGTCCCGTGAGATCGCCCTTCCCGAGGGCGCGCCGGACGACCCGCCGGGCAGCGAAACGGTGGTCGGCCTGGGCAAGCTCAAGAACCGCTACTTCCTCGAGCGCCTGCGCGCGGGGGGGCCTGACACATACCCTTCGTCCGTCGCGCTCGTCCGCGCGCTCCGGGAGCGGGGCGTGCGCACGGCGATCATCTCGGCGAGTCGCAACATGCGTGAGGTTCTCGACTCGGCGGGAGTGCGAGACCTGTTCGAGGCTCACGTCGACGGCATCGAGGCCGCGCGTCTGGACCTGCGAGGTAAGCCCGACCCGGCTGTGTTCCTCGAGGCCGCCAGGCGCCTCCACGTGGCACCCGAGCGGACGATGGTCGTGGAGGACGCACTGGCCGGCGTCGAGGCCGCGCGCCGCGGGGGTTTCGCCTTCGTCCTGGGCGTCGACCGCGCAGGACATCCAGGGGAGCTCATCGCCCGTGGCGCTGATCTGGTCGTGCACGACCTCTCCGAAGCATCCGTCGAGCTTCCGGATCCGGCAGCGGTCGCCGCCGTCGCGGTGGATCTCGACGCCCTGCCCAGGGACGCGGCTCCGCGACTGAGGCGCCGCCTCGCTCAGCTCGTGCGACTCGGGATCGATGTCGTCGTCGTATCGGCCGGGCGGGTCCCGGAGGCCTGGAGTCGCTCGGTCGCCGCTGGGCCCGGAGCCTGGTGGGCGATCACGTCTGAGGCAGACAGCCACCTGCTGGACGCGCTGGCGGACCACCTGCCCGGACGGGATGAACCGGAGCAGCTGCTCGTCCTCGGCCACCGCCGGAGCGGCGGGCTGCTGGCGGACGTGCACGCGCGCGCCTCCGGGGCGGCCACGATCGCGATCGACCCCCTCGCCGTCCCCGGCGCGGCACCGGTGGATCCGGACTGGGCGGAGGAGACGCTCCGCGCGGTCGGAGCCGCCCTCCGAGCTCCTCCCTCGCCCACGGGGGATCCCCTCTGGCGCCTCGACATCCCTGGCTTCGATCCCCTGCGCGAGCGCGAGGTCGAATCCTGGCTCACGGTCGCGAACGGTCGGGTCGGCACGCGCGGGTCGGTGGAGGAGGGCAGCGGTCGGTCCGCCTCCGCCACCTATGTCGCCGCCATGTTCGGCTGGCCCAGACGCCACGAAGGCGGCCCCGAACTGGCGGTCGGTCCAGAGTGGACGCGGCTGTTTCCCCGGATTGGAGACTTCCCGCTCCAACTCGAGAGCGGCGACATCCTGGGGCACCTGCGCATCCTCGACTTCCGCCAGGCGATCCTCTTCCGCGACTGGCGCCACCGCGCCACGAACGGCCTCGAGACGCACCTGCGCTCGGAACGCTTCGCCTCGCTCGTTGATCGGCGCATCCTCGCCCTCGAGGCGTGGCGGGCAGGGGGCAGCCGCGCGCTTCGCCTCGGCGACGACATCCCGCTGCCCCGAGCCGAGGGCGCGATATCGCGTGTTCGAGCGACCAGGCGCTCCACTCACCTGCTGGTCGCCGTCGACGCCCGGCGCGTGGGAAGCACCGCGTTCGCCATAGGGACGGCCGAGCGAGGCGGACGCCTGCGCCGGATCATGGCGGTCTCCCGCTCCTTCGACGGCATGGCGCCCTCGCGGGACGCGCCGATGGCCCTCCGCCGGACCCGCCGGGACGGGATATCGCGCGTCCGCGCCGCGCACCGTCGCGCCTGGCGCTCGCGCTGGCGCGACGCCGACGTCGTGATCGAAGGGGACGACTTCGCCCAGCGCAGCGTGCGGTTCGCCGCCTACCACCTCATCTCGTCGGCTGAGCCGGGATCCGGCCTGGCCTCGATCGCCGCACGCGGCCTCACCGGACCGGGCTACCGGGGGCACGTGTTCTGGGACACCGAGGTCTTCATGCTGCCCTTCTTCATCCACACTCACCCGGACACCGCCCGGTCGCTGCTGGCCTACCGCTATCACCGGCTGCCGGAGGCCCGGCGGCGCGCGCGCGCGCGAGGCTACCGGGGCGCGCACTTCCCGTGGGAGTCGGCCGGCACCGGCGCCGAAGTGACGCCGGCGTACGCGACCGATCCGCAGGGCGAGCGCGTGGACATCCTGACCGGGCAGCAGGAAGACCACATCACGGCGGACATCGCCTGGGCGGTGTGGCGATACTGGCAGGCGACGGGGGACGAGGCGTTCCTCGCGGACATGGGTGCCGAGATCGTGCTCGAAACGTCGCGCTTCTGGGCATCCCGCGCCCGCTGCGGGTCGGATGGACGTCACCACATCGAGAAGGTCATCGGGCCCGACGAGTACCACGAGGGCGTCTCGGACAACGCCTTCACCCAGGTGATGGCCCGGTGGAACCTCGAACGCGGGGTCGAGCTTGCCGACATCCTGGCTCGGCGCGATCCGGGGCTGTGGCGATCGATCTCGGACCGCCTCCGCATCGGCGAGGAGGAGGTCCGCGGCTGGGGCGAGGTGGCCAGCGGCCTCTGCGACGGCTTCGACGCGAGCTCACTGCTCTACGAGCAGTTCGCCGGTTTCTTCGGGCTCAAGGACATCCGCATCGCGGATCAGAGCGCGCGGCCGGTCGCGGCGGACGTCCTCCTCGCCCGGGAACGCGTCGCACGGTCCCAGGTGGTCAAGCAGGCGGACGTGCTGATGCTCGCGTTCATGCTCCCGGAACTGATGCCGCGCCACGTGGTGGATGCGAACTACCGCTACTACGAGCCACGCACGGCGCACGGCAGCTCGCTCTCGCCGCCCGTCCACGCCGTCGTCGCCGCCCGCTGCGGTCACGTGGCCGACGCGCTCACCTACTTCAGGATGTCCGCCCAGATCGACCTCGGCAGCGAAATGGGGAACGCCGCGTATGGCGTCCACATGGCGACGCTGGGCGGCCTGTGGCAGGCGGCCGTGTTCGGATTCGGTGGGGCGCGGCCCGAGGGCCCCGGACTGCGCCTCGACCCGCACCTCCCCGCGGGCTGGACGCGCCTCTCCTTTCCCTTCATGTGGCGCGGCGGCCGCCTCCGCGTTCACGCGACTCACGACGCCGTCAGGCTGGAGCTCGATCGTGTGACCGAGATCGCCCTCGGGAGCGCGCCCGCCATCGCGCTCGAGCCCGGCGTCTATACGGCCGACCACTGGCGAGGCCACTGGTCCCGGCTAACCGCAGGCGAGCGATGACGACGGTCACCGTGGTCCCCGGCATGGCGATCCGCCGGATGCGCGCGCTCGTCGGCGCAGCCGGGTGGCGCGCGGAGCCGGCATCACCGCGCGCAAGAAGCGCATCGCACGCGGTCTCGCTGGCGCTGGGCCGCCCCACCCTCTTCGTGCCTTCCGCGGCACGAGTCCCCCGGCTGTTGCGGCTCATCGTCGCCCTCCACGGAGGGAGCCCCGCCGAGGCACCGGCTATCGAGCTCGCCGACGCCGCCGCCGTGGCGACCGGCGCGCGGATCGCCGTGCTGCACGTGCCCTCCGCGTCGCCTCCGCGCGACCCGGCCAGCCTGCCGCTGCGGCTCGAGGACCACGCGGATCAGGAATGGGAGGAGTGGCATCGAGAGTTCGTCCGGCGATTCTGCGGCTGCTCGCCGGGCGTCGTCGTGACGCTGCACGTCTGCCCCGGTCCTCCGGAGCTCTCCGTTCCGGCCGAGGCCAGGCGCGTGCGCGCCGACCTCATCGTCGCGGCGCGCGTGCGGGGCCGCGGGGCACGGACGCTCGCAGCGCTGGCCGATCACGCTCCCTGCCCCGTGCTCATGCTCGCGGCCCGGCCGCGCTGACCGGCCGACCCGCGGCCACCTCCGTCGCGGCCGAGAAGCCGCACGATTCGTACACGGTGCGACCGGGTAGCACGACACGCTCCGGCGCGCAAGGCTGGTGTCGTCCAACTACTGACGACGCTCCGCGGCTCCTGCTTGTGAAGGGTTGCCACTTGTTCCCCGGCAGATCCGGTGATGGTGGCGTAGGCCGTTCACAAAGATGCATCTCCCCATACCCCCCCAGCGCTCGGCGGGAAGGGAGATAGGGGGCTCTGATGTGGCCGAAACCTGGACGCACGGGAAGTGGTGAAGGCACGCGAGGCGTATGAGTCGAGCGGGCGTCGGGATAGGAGATAAGGCGCTACGAAATGCGCCACCGCACGCGGCTCCAAGCACTGAGTCGGCCTGGATTCGGCTACCGCCGGGCGCTGAGTTCGGTCCCTACGGCGCGCGAAGGTAGGCGACGTCCTTCGCATCGCCTCTGGGCCCACCACCCCGCCCTCGCGGCCGGCATGGATCTGTCCGCAGGGATCAACATCCCCGCGACCGCGCCCGCCACTAGCGCATCAGATTGCCGAGATGGAGAACGACGTACGCCTCCGTCTCCGGTCCGACGATGAACGTGACAGCGACGCTCTGTCCAACTCGAACGCCGACCTCCTCGAACGTCTCTACCGCTGAACTCGCCGCTGACGGTGAACCCGCCGGCCCGCCAGTCCTGACGTAGGCGGTCGCAGGCACAGTGGTCAGGGTGACTTCGGTCCCGGCCAAGGCCGAGGCGGGCCACTCCACCCTTCCGGCTAGCGTGACGGTCAGCCGTCGGAAGCCGGGCGAGGTGCTGTCGGCGATTTCGACCACGGTCCCCACCGCCGAGACGCGCGGATTGGTGAGCGCGTCGATGAGGCGACCCGCAGCGCCAGCATCGTCGGTGCCGAAGTTGACGATCGCATCTCCCACTAGCACGAAGTACGGCTTGGCCACCCAGGAGATCGTGCTGTGCATCGGATCCTGCACCGGCGGCAGCGCGAATGCGTTCTCGGCACGCTGCGCGTCGCCGTAGCGATAGACGCTCAGTCCCTTCACGCTCGCGTCGTCCACACCGACGAGGTCCAGGGCCTCAGCGTTGAATAGAAGCAGCGTCGCCGGCGCTGGCGGGAGAACGCGCCCGCCCAGTCCTGCCCGCTCCAGGAGGGTCGCGATGTGCTCGCCCGTCACATGCCCGGCATTCCAGCTCACTCTGGTAGCGGTCGGCGGACCCGCTGGACGGGTCGTTCCATCCTGCGAGGCCGCGGGGGTCGGGTTTGGCGAAGTTGCCACACGACTGCCTTGCGCCTGCACGACGACCACGGCGACTAGCGCAGCGGCCACGGTCGCCGTCGCGAGCCAGGCGGTCCTTTGTCGGGAGCGAGGCGCCGCGACGTGGAGGGCAAGACGACGGCGAGACTGAGCCTCACGATCGAGTATCAAGCGCAGGTCTTCTTCAGTTCGTGCCATCGCTGTCACCCCCAAGCGAGATGCGTAGCTTTCGCATCAGCCGCGCAAGCCGTGACTTCACCGTGCCGACCGGAATCCCGAGGAGTTCCGCACACTCGTCGTACGTGCGGTCCTCCCAGAACCGCAGCACGACCAGCGCGCGTTCGGCGCGCGCCAGGCGCACGAGCTCGCGCTGCAGGTCGAGAAGGTCGGGACGCATGAGCGGCTCGGCAACGAGGACCACCGACTCGAGTCGTACTTCACGGCGGCGCCGTTGCCAGCGCTTCCAGTCGAGAAAGCGCCGCACCATCACCCTCCTCGCCCAGGCGCTGACGGCGTCCGGGCGTTCGAGCTGACCGAGGCGCTCGAACACGCGCGAGAGCGTGTCCTCGACGAGAGCGTCAGCTTCTGCGGACCCGGCGGTCAGCGCAGAGGCGAGAGGGATCAGCTCGTCCGCAAGGCGACTGAGCAGGCGCTCCAGAGCATGTTCGTCACCTGCCCTGGCCGCTTGAACCAGCTCGTAGTCGGTCACCCGCCCGATCAGCTCGGCTTGCACTCCTACAAGACGCCCGCCGAAGGCCCCGCGTTCCCCCCGGGAGCTCACTTGGAACTTTGCGGGTCTATGGGCGGCGCGGTGACGTAGCCAGGCGGCATTCTCGTTGCTCAGCGATCCTGTCCGAGCTAACTAACTGCTCAGCGATTCTGTGCACCGAGGGGAGCGGGAAGGACGGTGGACAGCGCTACTGGGGCCACTGGCAACGCGCATCCCACGTACTTGGACACATGGCCTCGTTGATCGGACGAGGCCATGTGTCCAAGTA
>JBOGTE010000050.1:0-13831 GCA_050692015.1 Candidatus Limnocylindria bacterium | reverse complement strand
GTCCTGACCGGCGCCGACGCGCGGCCTTCGCGCCTCGGGCGCCGCCTCCAGGACTGGCCGGTGCTGGCCTGGGACCGCGTCCGCTTCGTCGGGGACCGCGTGGCGGCCGTCGCCGCGGACACGCTCGCCGAAGCCGAGGCGGCCGTTCGCGCCATCGAGGTCGAGTACGAGGAGCTGCCTGCCGTCCTCACGCCCGAAGAGGCGCTGGCCGACGGCGCGCCGGTGCTCCACGAGGACCGCGACGAGCACCGTTATCTCGGCGGGACGCGACCGGCGGTCCCGCATCCGAACGTCCAGGGACACCGCGTCCACGAGCACGGCGACACGGCCGCGGGGTTCGCCGGGGCGACCCACGTCTTCGAGCACGAGTTCCAGCTGCCCTCCACCCATCAGGCGCCGATCGAGCCGCGCGCGAGCCTCGTGTGGCGCGAGGGCGGGACGCTGCACGTCGCGACCACGAACAAGGCCCCCTTCGCGCTGCGCGAGCAGCTGGCCGCGTCGCTCGGCATCCCCGAGGAGCGCATCGTCGTGGACGCGGGGTACATCGGCGGCGATTTCGGCGGGAAGGGCCTCTCCATCGATGAGTTCGCCCTCGTCCTGCTGGTGCGCGCCACCGGCCGGCCGGTGAAGGCCGTCACGCGCTACGCGGACGAGCTCCAGGCCACGAGCGTCCGCCACTCGGCGCGGATCCGGGTCCGCACGGCGGTGGACGGGGACGGCCGGTTCCTCGCGCACGAGGCGCGCGTAGTCCTGAACGGCGGCGCCTACGCGGCATCGAAGCCGGTGCCGCACCTGCTGCCAGGTGACGCGCTGTTCACCCTCGCCGGTTACCGGGTCCCGGCCGCGCGCGTCGAGGCGATGACCGTGTACACGAACACGGTCCCCGCGGGCCACGTCCGCGCGCCCGGCCAGCCGCAGAACGCGTTCGCGGTCGAGTCGCACGTGGACCTCATCGCGCGCGCGCTAGGCATCGACCCGCTCGAGCTGCGCCTGCGGAACGCGCTGCGCGCCGGCGACCTCGACGTGCTGGGCGAGACCGCGCGCGGCTCCCAGGCGGTCGCCGTGCTCGAGCAGCTGCGGGAGGCGTCGGGCCGGGACAGGCCGCTCGGCCCGGGCCGGGGACGCGGCGTCGCCATCGGGGCGCGGCACGTCGGGCGCGGCCGCGCCGAAGTGGTCCTCGGGCTCGCGGGTGACGGGACCGTCGAGGTCATCACCGCCGTGTCCGATCAGGGCGGCGGCGCCCACACCATGATCCAGCGCGTCGTGGCCGCGGAGCTCGGCGTCCCGCCCGAGCTGGTCCGCGTGCGCCGCGTCACTACGGCCGACGGGCCGCTCGATCCGGGCGTCGGCGGGAGCCGCGTCACGCCGGTGCACGGGACGGCGGCACAGGACGGCGCGCGCAAGCTGCGTACGCGGATCGAGGAGCTGGCGGGCACCTCCGGCGGCTTCAGCGAGCTCGTCAGGCGGATCCCCAGCCGCGGTGACGTGCGCGTGGTCGGCCACGGGAGCTCGAGCGGCTACGACCACGGCATCTGCGGCTACGCGGTCGAGGTCGAGGTCGATCGCGAGACCGGGCAGGTCAGGGTGGTGGACGTCACGCTCGTCGCCGACGTCGGCACCGTCATCAACCCGATCGCGCTGCGCGGGCAGCTCGAGGGAGGGTTCGTCTTCGGCCTCGGGCAGACGCTCATGGAAGAGCTGCGCATCGAGGACGGGCGCGTTGTCGAGCCGAGCCTGGGCGGCTACAAGATCCCGACCATCGCCGACGTCCCGCCGCTGCGGGTCGTCCTCGTGACCGAGGGCAAGGGGCCAGGCCCCTTCGGCGCGAAGTCCGTCGGCGAGCTGGCGAACCCGGCCATCGGGCCGGCCGTCGCGAACGCGGTGCATGACGCGGTCGGCGCGCGCGTGACGAGCCTGCCCATCACGGCGGAGAAGGTGTGGCGGGCGCTGCGCCGCGGCTGATCGTCGAGCCCGGCGGTCTCCTGTCCGGCCGCACGGGCGGCCCCTGGCGGGCGGTCTGGGTCGTCCGGAACGAGGGCGATCGCCCGGTCGCGATCGTCCGCGGCTGGCATCCGCATGGCCGCTTCCGATCGTCGCGGCGCAGGCTCGACCTTCGCCTCCGCGCCGGCCACTACGCGACGTTCGCGCTCCCGGCGCGCACCGACGTCCGCCGGAGAGAGGTGATCGCGAACGCGTTCCTCATCCTCGACCTCACCTCGGCGCGGCGGCGCTGGCGGCTGGTCGCGCGCCTGCGCCTGCGCGGCCGGGCGGGCGCGCCGCCCCGGGTCACGGTCGAGGCGATCGACGTGCATCCCGCGACGGACTAGCGTCTGCCCATGTCACTGCCCGAGCGCGACCTCTACGTCCTCGAGCGCATGCGCGGCTGACGCCGCAACTGAAGGGCGACCTTCGAGGAGACCACGGGTATGGTCTCCAGCGCGATCGAGATGAAGCTCCCGGAGCTCCGTCGGACCCTGGAGCGGATCAGGCGCGAGCACGGCAAGGATCCCGAGTACCGGCGGCTGCGCAAGGCCTTCCCCAAGACGTGGCCGCTCTAGCATCGCCCTGATGGCCGCGAAGGACCCCGACGCCTTCATCGACGAGCTGTGGGGACATGCCCGCGCGCTCGACATGAAGGAGCACCCGTGGTTCAAGGGCGTGCGCGAGCACCGCTGGACGAGAGAGCAGATCGTGCGCGCCGAGATGCAGCACTACCTGCGCGTCCGCATGAATCCCGTCTTCTTCGGGTACATCGTCACGAACGTCGTAGCGGAGAAGGACTACGAGCTCATGCCGATCGTGATGGAGAACTTCATGGAGGAGCTCGGCGGCGAGAGGACGCACGTGGACGTGATGCTCCAGTTCCTCGAGGAGGCGGGCCTGACGCGGGAGGAGGCGGACCGGGCCGAGGCGGCGCCCGGGACGCTGGCGGCGATCGAGATGATCGTGGGCTGCTGCCAGCGGCGGAGCGCGCTCGAGGGCATCGCGATGCTGTCGTTCGTAGAGGCCATGCACGGCGGCCCCGACGGCGCCGCGGCCGGCATGTTCGAGGCCCTGACCGGGCACTACGGCTTCAGCGCGCGCGCGGCCGCGACGTACGAGCTGCACGCCGAGCAGGACACCGGGCACGGCGACCGGCAGATCGAGGCCATCCGCCGCTTCGCCCGGGACGAGGCGACGCAGGACAGGGTGCGCGCCGCGGTGAAGCTGGGCCTCGAAGCGTTCAACTTCGAGTGGGACGGCCACGTGCAGGCGATGACGGGCGAGCGCACGTACTGGCGCGGCCTCGCGCCGCGCATAGAGCTCGCTACGCCGGAGCTCCGGCTCGCGAGAGTCTGGACGAAGGACCGCATGGACGAGGACGAGGCGATGCGGCTAGCCCTCGAAGCCCAGCACCGGGCGAGATCGCGGCGCAGTAGGTGACCTCCTAGAGGTACTTCCGGCCTTCCAGCCGGTCGGGCACACGAAGCCCGATGGCGGCGATCTGCGGTTCGACCTCCGCGATGTACTGCCGTCGGGCCTCCTCGTTCGTCCGCCGCTTCAGGCCCCACTCGATGTAGCGCTCCGTCCGCGCCGACGCCGACTTGCCGAACATGTCCAGACCCACGATGAACCAGCGCGACACGGCCTGCTGCGCCTCGGCCTTGCCCTCGGGACCGCTGGCGACGAGCCTCTCGAGCTGCCGCGTGCCGTAGGCGACGTGGCCCTTCTCCTCGCGCACGATCGTGGGCAGGACGTCGTCGAGCGGCAGGTAAGACGAGTCGATCATCTCCTCGAGCTGGTACTGGCCGACCTTGTCGATGAGCATCCCGAACGCGGCGAAGTCGGCCCAGGAGGGCATGTCCTCCTTGAAGGCGTCCACCTCGCGCTTGGAGCGCGGCCGCCAGAGGATGTCCGAGCGGTCGATGCCGAGCAGGCCGAGGAGCCGCAGGAACCGGCGGCAGTGGTCGATCTCCTCCATGGCGATCTTCGCGACACGCCACTGGTCGTCGATGGATGGGGCGCGCAGGGTCCAGTGGTCCACGTAGATGTGCGGGCCGCCGATCTCGCAGTCCGCCTGGATCGCCAGGAGGCGGCCGAGGAGGTCCTGGTACTCCCTCGGCATCTTCTCGAAGTCCTTGGGCTCGATCCGGTCCGTGAACTGGGACATCAGACGGTCACCTCCTCGCGCATCTCTCGGAGCCTGAAGCGCTGGATCTTGCCCGTCGGCGTTTTCGGAAGGTCGGCGACGAAGCGTATCCAGCGCGGTCGCTTGAACGGTGCGAGCCGGGCCTCCATCGACGCCTGCATCTCCGCGGCGAGCGCGGAGCCGCCGGCGACCCCGGGACGCAGCACGACGTACGCGGCCGGCTTCACCAGCCCGTCGGCGTCGGCGTGGCCGACCACGGCGCACTCGAGCACGCTCGAGTGCTCGAGCAGCGCCGACTCGACCTCGATCGGCGAGACCCACATCGCGCCGACCCGCAGCATGTCGTCGGAGCGTCCGGCGTACGTGAAGTAGCCGTCCGGGTCCAGGGAGTAGCGGTCGCCGGTGACGACCCAGCCGCCTCGGATCGTCCGCTCCGTTCGGTCCGGCTGGCCCCAGTAGCCGGCGAACGTCGAGGGTCCCTTCACCCAGAGGTCGCCGACCTGACCGCTGGGGACGGGCCGCTCCTGCTCGTCCACGACCTTCGCCCCGAAGCCGGGCACGACGCGCCCGGACGTGCCCGGCCTGACCTGGCCCGGGACGTTGGAGATGAAGATGTACCCGACCTCGGTCGAGCCGATCCCGTCCACGATCTCGAGCCCGAAGCGCCGCTGCCAGCGCTCGAAAAGCGCCTTCGGCAGGGGCTCCCCGGCGGAGACGCAGCAGCGCACCGAAGAGAGGTCCGCCGGCGCGCCGGCCTCGGCGGCGGCGAGGAGCGCCGCGTACGCCGTCGGTACCGCGTAGAAGAGCGTCGGCCGCTCGCGCGCGACGAGGTCGAAGACGGCGGCCGGCTCGGGTCGGCCTGGATGCAGCACGACCGTGGCCCCGTACCGGAACGGGAAGGCCAGCGAGTTCCCCAGGCCGTAGGAGAAGTACAGCTTCGCCAGGCTGAAGCTGCGGTCGGCCGAGGTCATCCCGATGACGTGCCGCCCGTAGCGCTCGGCGACCTCCCAGAGGTCGCGCATGCGGTGCATGACCGCCTTGGGGCGGCCGGTGGTCCCGCTCGAGTACTGCCAGAAGCACATGTCGCTGGCCGTGGTCGGAGCGGCCTCGAGCCGTGCGTCCGCCGCGTCGAGCAGCGCGCAGTACGACTCGCGAGCCTTCGGCTCGCTCTCTGTACGTGCAGGCCCCTGACGGAGCCTGCTATAGGCGTGCTCGCTACCTGTGGCGGCGTCCACCACGATGACGTGACGGAGGTGCGGCAGGCGTTCGCGGAAGGTCCGCGGCCGATCGAGGGTCGCCGCGTCGGCGATGAGTGCCGTCGCCTCGCTGTCCGAGAGCATGTAGGCCAGCCCCTCGCCGGGCAGCAGCGTGCTGAGCGGGAGCGCCACGGCGCCGATCTTCACCGCGCCGAAGAAGCTGACGATGAACTCCGGCGAATCCGGGAGCAGCAGCGCGACGCGGTCCCCGGGCCCGACGCCGAGCCCGCGGAGCGCGTTGCCGCAGCGGTCCACCTCGACCTCGACCTCGGCGTACGTGAGCGTGCGGCCCTGGTGGCGGATGGCCGCGTGCCCGCCGCGACCCGCCTCGACGTGCGCATCGACGAGGGCGCTGGCGAGGTTGAAGCTCCCGGCGACGCTCATCGCGCTACCGGTACCGCTTCTCCTCGCGCTTGCGCACGATCGTGTCGAGGAGCGCCGGACGGCCGGCCTTCACCTCGCGCAGCGCGCGCTCCAGCGCGGGACGCACCGCCTCGGGATCGGTGATGGGGCCCTCGGCGTACCAGCCGAAGGCGCGGGCGAGCATCGCGAAGTCGGGGTCGGGGTCGCTCAGGTCCATGCCGAGGTAGGCGTTCTCGACCGGCGTGCCGCGATGCTCCGCGATGCGGATCTGGTGCTCCCAGTCGTTGTAGTAGGCGCGGTTGTTGTACATGACGACGAGCATCGGGATGCGGTGATGGGCCGCGATCCAGAGCGCGCTCGCGTCGTACAGCAGATCACCGTCGGGCTGGATGTCGATGACGAGCTTGCCGCTGCCCCGATACGCGAGGCCGACGCCGAGCGAGGTGCCGATCTGCGTGGCTGTGCCGAAGCTGCGGCCGGGATGGCGGTCGGGACGCTCCATGTCCCACAGGCGCAACGCCCAGTCCTCCAGCGTCGCCGCCGTGAGCACGTAGTCCTCGCCGTCGATGACGCCCCAGATCTCGGAGGCGAGGCGCGCCGCGGTCATCGGCGCGGCGTCCCAGTCCATCCGGGCCTCCCGCGCCCAGCGCTCGTGGATGTCGCGGTGCGCCTGCGCGATCCGCTCGCGCCGCGCCTCGCGGTCATCCGCGCCTGCGCCGATCCGCTCGCGGAGCGCATCCCGCAGCGCGGGCAGGGCGAGCCGCGTGTCCGCGACGATCGAGAGGTCGACGGGCTGGAACTCGCCCAGGTCCTCGGACCACTTGCTCGACCGCAGCTCCGAGAGGCCGACGTCGATCACGACACACCCCGGCGGGGTCCGCTTCCGCTTCTCGTGCGTGATGCGGTCGAGCTGATGCAGCGCGCGGTAGAGGTCGCCGACGTCGAGCGCGAGCACTACGTCCGCGCTCGCGAGGGCGTCGCCACCGGTGACGTTCAGCGGATGCCGGTTCGGGAAGTTCATCCGCCCGTTCAGGTCGATGACGCCCGCGCCGAGGTCATCCGCCAGCGCCCTGAGCTCGGTGAACGCCTCGGGGTGCCGCGCCGTGAACTCCGTGAGGATGACCGGCGACCGCGCGCCGGCCAGGAGCGCCGCGGCACGCTCGACGGCACGAGGGTCCGCCTGGACCGGCGTCGGTCGGGCGGCGACGACGGCCGGCCCGACATCGACGGGCGCCGCCAGCTCGTCCTCCTGCAGCCCGACGTCGTAGCAGAGGTACACCGGGCCCGCCGGCTCGGTCGTCGCGATCCGGTACGCGCGCGCGAACGAGGCGGGGAAGTCCGCGACCGTGGCCGGCTGGTCGTCCCACTTCACGTAGTCGCGCACTGCGTTGCCCTGCACGTTCGCGCTGTGGATCCAGTCGATGTACGGCCGGCGGCGCCTCCGATCCACCGGCCCCGTCGCGCCGAGCACGATCATCGGGATCCGGTCGACATGCGCGTAGTAGATCGACATCGCCCCGTGGAGCAGTCCGACCGTGTCGTGGAGGATCGCGGCCATCGGCCGCCCGGTCACCTTCGCGTACCCGTGCGCGATCGAGACGGCGACCTCTTCGTGGGTGCAGGTGACGATCTCGGGGCGGTTCCCGCCGTAGTTCACGAGCGAATCGTGCAGCCCGCGGTAGGAGGACCCGGGGTTGAGGGCGACGTACTCGATCCCGAAGCCCTGGAGGAGGTCGACGATGACGTCGGAGCCGTACCGCTTCACCGGCTTCGGGTGTGCGACCGGCCGCGCCGGACGCGTGATCAACTCCGTCATCACCGCCTCCGATCCATTCTTCGTCTTCGCTCCGGCCTTCGGCGGAGCCTCGCTCCGCTCGATCATGGGGGCTCGCTCCTCGCGGCGAAGACGCTCCTCGCTCGTCTCATCCTCTGAGCGCGCCTCGGGCTTTCGGAATGGTCATACCATATGCCCGGCAGCGAGACCGCACCCGGAGGGTCGGATGGGCGAGGGCGAAGGCCGCGTATTCCTCCGAGGACTGAGCTCCGCGCACTACGGGCTGGACGAGCTGCGTCGCCGCCAGCGCTCCGCGCCCCGGGTGCGGCGGAAGGGGACCGTCACGGACGACGCCAGCGTGGCCCACTCCGGCGACTCGAAGCAGTCGCGGACCTGGTGGGTGCTCGGCCCCGGCGACGAGCCGTTCCTGACGCAGACCCTCCAGGTCCACTTCGTCGAGCTCTTCCCGGGGGGCTCGAACCGCGGCCACGGCCACCAGAACGAGGCGCTCTTCTACATCCTGGAGGGCCGCGGCTACGAGATCCACGACGGCAAGCGCTACGACTGGGAGAAGGACGACCTCGTCGTCGTGCACAACGACTCGGTCCACCGCCACTACAACGCCGATCCGGACCGCCGGGCGCTCGCGATCGTCATGAAGGCGAAGGCCGCCTGGATGTACCTGGGCCTCACCCAGCAGGGGCGCGGCGGGCCCGGCGACGAAGCCGGTCTCGGGCCGCCCGAGGACTGGTCACGCCTGTGGACCGCGGGCCTGGAAGGGAAGAAGAAGGTCGTGAAGCCCGCCGACACCTCCTGGGAAGGGACGGCCGACGGTCGCGTGCGCGTGCTCAGCTCGCCCGAGCGCCGCGACTTCCGCGCGCACAGCATCGACGTCTACCAGCAGGAGATCGCGCCGGGCGGCGCCTCCGGGAAGCACTGGCACATGGCCGACGAGGCCGTCTACGTCATGGCCGGGCGCGGGCACAGCCTCCAGTGGGAGGTCGAGGCAGACATCGGCGAGCGCTACCGGGCGCGGATCGCCAAGGAGCCTTCGAGCTGGGACTTCGAGGCGGGTGACCTGGTCTACGTGCCGCAGAACACGGTGCACCAGGTGGTGGGGGAGGGCGACGAGCCGCTCGTCGTGCTCGTCGTGCAGAACCGGCTCTTCAAGCTGCTTGGCTACGACTCCGTGGTCATGCTCGGACCGTCGGGCTCGCCCCGCCCTGAGGCGGTCGGAACGGCCCGACGCTAGCTGCGGCCGCCTTGCCCATTGGTAATACCATTTGACCGCTCTGCGGGGACGGAGCGGGGGAGGCTCAGCAGGATGGTGCGTGAGCTCGCGTTCCTCACCACGCTGGCGCTCGTCGTGGCGGCATGCGGCGGCACCGGGACCCAGGCCCCGGCCACCACGGCCCCGGTCGCCGCGGAGGCAAGCGCGGCACCCACGCCCACCGAGGACCCGGACAAGGCTGTCGCGGACTTCTACAGCGGGAAGACCATCCGCGTCATCGTCGGATTCGGGCCCGGCGGCGGCTTCGACACGACCGCGCGGATCCTCGCGCGGCACATGGGCAAGTACGTACCCGGCGAGCCGACCGTCGTCGTCGAGAACATGCCCGGCGCCGGAAGCCGCGCCGCGGCGAACCACCTGTACGAGGTCGCCGAGCCCGACGGCCTCACGTTCGGCGTGTTCAACGAGCAGCAGGTCCTTCAGCAGGCGCTCGGAGACGCGGACATCAAGTTCGACGCGCGCAAGTTCTCGTGGCTCGGCAGCGTCTTTTCCGCGACGATCGTGTGCCTGGCCACGAGGGAGAGCGGCTTCACCAGCATCGAGCAGACCGTGGGGTCGCCGACCCCGTACATCGTCGGCTCGACGGGCCCGGGGTCCAACACGAACGACTTCCCGGCCGTGCTGCAGGCCGCGCTCGGCGCGAACATCCAGATCGTCGCGGGCTACGACGGCACCTCGGCCATCTCGCAGGCCGTCAGCTCCGGTGAGGTCGATGGAGGCTGCTGGACCTGGGAGAGCATGAGCGTCACCCAGGGCCAGAACATAGCGGACGGCGTGGTGGTCCCCCTCGTGCAGCAGGGTGACCCGATCGCGGACCTGCCCGACGTGCCGCTCGCCGCAGAGCTCGCGACGACCGATCAGGCCAGGGCGATGATCACGGCCATCACCGTGCCGGCCACCATCAGCAAGCCCTTCACCGCGCCGCCGGGAGTGCCCGCGGATCGGCTGCGCGCCCTCCGCGACGCCTTCGACAAGGCGTGGCAGGACCCGGAGCTCATCGAGGAGACGACGCAGGCGAAGCTCGACATCTCGGCGAAGACCGCGGACGAGATGCAGGAGATCGTCGATGAGCTGCTCGGCTACGACACGGCGACGCTCGCCGCGCTCAAGGAGGCCCTCGGAACCGAGTGAGGACGAGCGCGACGAGGCGGTAGGTCGTGCTCGAAGCGCTGATCGCCGGCCTGGGGCAGGTGCTGTCCTGGCCGGCCGTCGGCCTGATGTGCATCGGCATCGCCGTCGGCTTCGTCGTCGGGATCCTGCCCGGCCTCGGCGGCGCGACCACGCTCGCGCTCATGCTCCCCTTCATCTTCCGGATGGAGCCGACCGAGGCCTTCGCCTTCCTCCTCGGCATGACCTCCGTGCTGGCGATGACCGGGGAGATCACCTCGATCCTCTTCGGCGTGCCGGGCGAGCCCGTGACCGCCGCGACCGTCCTCGATGGGCACCCCATGGCCAAGCAGGGCATGGCCGGACGCGCGCTCGGGGCGGCGATGGCCGCCGCGCTCATCGGTGGCGTCCTCGGAGCCGTGGCGCTCATGGCGACCATCCCGGTCGTCGAGCCGTTCCTGCGCCGGTTCGGCTCACCCGAGTTCCTGATGCTCGCCGTGCTGGGGATCGCCTTCGTGTCGAGCCTGACCGGCCGCTCACCCGTGAAGGGCTTCCTGGCCGCCGGCATCGGCCTGATGGCCTCGATGGTGGGGCAGGCGCCGGGGACCGCCACCCTCCGCTACACGTTCGAGCAGCTCTACCTCTGGGAGGGCGTGCGCATCGTCCCCGCGACCCTGGGCCTGTTCGCCATCCCGGAGATCGTCGACCTGGCCGTCCATCGCACGAGCATCGCCCGCATGGACGTCGGCGCCCTCGGCGGCGTCCGCGAGGGCATCGCCGACGTGTTCCGGCACCGCTGGCTCGTCCTGCGGACGTACGTCATCGGCGTCGTCACGGGCGTGGCACCGGGGATCGGTGGCGCGGGCGCGCAGTGGATCGCGTACGGCCACGCCGTGCAGAGCGCGCGGGACAGGGACCGCTTCGGGCGGGGCGCGGTGGAGGGGGTCATCGCGCCGGGGGTCGCCTCCGCGGCCGAGCGGACGACCGCGCTCATCCCCACGGTCGCGTTCGGGATCCCCGGCAACGTCACCACGGCCATCCTCCTCGGCGCGTTCATCATCCAGGGCCTCGTGCCCGGCCGCGCCATGTTCGAGCAGCACCTCTCCCTCACGTTCTCGATGGCCTGGACCATGATCATCGCCAACCTCATCGCCATCGCGGTCGCGCTCCTCCTCGTGCGGCGGCTCGTCGCCATCACCCGGATCAAAGGGACGCTGCTCATCCCACCGCTCCTCGTGCTCGTCTCGCTCGGCGCCTATGCGGAGCGCAACACCCTCTTCGACGTGCTCGTCATGCTCGTCTTCGGCGGCCTCGGCCTGCTCATGGTCGGGCTCGACTGGCCGCGCGCGCCCCTCATCCTCGGGCTCGTCCTGGGGGGCGTCATCGAGAGGTATCTGTCGCTCTCGGTGGCCCGCTACGAGCTCGAGTGGACGGCAAGGCCGCTCGTCGCCGTGCTCATCGCGGCCTCGCTGCTCGTCGCGCTGTCGCCGTACCTCGGCGCGCTGCGAGCGCGCCTCCGGACCCCGGCGGCCGACGGCGGGTCGCCATGAGGCGCCGGATCGAGATCGCCTTCGCGCTCACGCTCGCCGCCGTGTTCGGCTGGGCGGCCTGGGAGGCGACGCACTGGTCGCCGCGGGCCAACCTCTTCCCGCTCGCGATCGCCATCCCCGCCCTGGCGCTCGCCGTGCTGCAGACGGCCCTCTCGGTGCGCGGCGCGGCGCCCGCGCCCGCGACGGAGGGCGACCTGGCGCCGGAGGTGCGCGCCCGCCGGATGGTCGAGATCGGCGGCTGGATGGCCGGCCTCGTCGCGGGGCTCGCGCTCATCGGTTTCCTCGCGACGATCCCGCTCGTGTCGTTCCTCTACCTGCGGCTCGGTGCCCGCGAGGGCTGGCTCATCAGCGCCGCCATCGCCGCCGGGTCGTGGGCCTTCGTGTACGGCTTGTTCGACCGCGCGCTGCACGTCCCGCTGCCGCCGGGCCCGCTCCTGCGGCTGCTCGGCCTCGGCTGATCCGCTGGATCGTCGCGGCGAGAGCCCGGCGGGCTAGGCCTTCGGGCGCTCGCCCTTGCCGACCAGCCAGCCCCAGCGCTCGACCGCCTTCCGGCGCGTCTCGGCGCTCGGGAGCTGCGACATCGGGAACTGATCGCGCCACTCGAATGGCCGCGTCGCGTCGATGATCGCGCGGGAGCTGAACCCCTTCTTGTCCTTCGGGATCCGGGGGTCCAGCGGGCCGCTCCAGGCCTTCGGGATGATGTCGATCGACTCGGCGGGCTCGCTCCGGGTGCACATCGCCCAGAGGACCTGCTCGAGGTCCATGACGTCTATGTCGTCGTCCACGACGATCACGTAGCGGCCGAGATACGCGCCGGTGTGGACGCTCGCCGCCGCGTGCCCGACCTGCCGCGAATGTCCCGCGTAGCGCTGGGTGATCGAGATGACGTTGAAGAGGCGCGACCCGCCGACCTCATGGCACCACACGCCGGTGATCCCGGGGATGCTGGCCGCCTCGAGGTCGCCGCGCAGCCGTGCCGACCGCATGAACGCGCGGTAGAAGGACTGCTCGTCCGGCGGCACGTTGGGCGGCGATCCCAGGATGATCGGGTCGTTGCGGTGGTAAATGGCCTCGACCCGCAGGACCGGCTCGGGGCGCTCCATGCTCGCGTAGTAGCCGGTCCACTCGCCGAACGGGCCCTCGACCTCCGTCTCCTTGGGGTCGGCCCAGCCCTCGATGACGATCTCCGCGTCCGCGGGGATGGGCAGGCCGGTGACGGGGCCCTTCACCACCTGGTACGGATACCCGCGCACGCCGCCGGCCCAGTCGTACTCCGTCACGCCGAACTTGATCTCGGTGCACGCCGCCCAGAAGAGGAGCGGGTCGCCGCCGGCGACGAACGCGACGGGCATGCGCTCGCCGCGGGCGAACCACTTGTCGCGATGCTGGCGGCCGTGCTTGCCGGGCGAGATATAGAAGCCGAGGCGCGTCCGATCGTGGACCATGACGCGGTACGTCCCGAGGTTGATCCAGCCGTCGTCCGGGTCCTTCGTGATGTCGAAGGAGCCCGTCCCGAGGTAGCGGCCGCCGTCGAGCTCGTGCCACTTCGGGGCCGGGAAGATCGTGCAGTCCACCTGGTCTCCGCGGAGGACGTTCTCGAAGACGGGCCCGTCCTTCACGACCTCGGCCGGGATGGACGCGATGCCCTTCGATACGCGCTCCTGCCAGAGGCGGACGAGCTCCTGCGGGCCGGCGTCCACCGGCAGCCCCAGCGTCACGGCGACGCGCGGGAACGAGCCCATCGCGTTGACCAGGACGCGGAAGCCCTTCCGGTATCCGGGGATCTCGTCGAAGATGGTCGCCTTCGAGGGCCTCGTCCGTCCGAGGAGCTCGGTCGCCATGCCGATGTCCTCGTCCGCGGTCGCCCCGGTCACGGACTGGAGCTCGCCGATCGCCTGCACGCGTTCCAGCCAGGATCTGAGATCGGTCGGGACGCCAACTTTCGTAGCTATGGCCATCGGCGCACCTCCATCCGCTGGCGGGGACAGAGATCGACGCCCGCGGGACAAAGATCATACCATTCGACCAAAGGAGAACAGCCCCGTGTTCACGCCCGTTCGTCAGCCTCGCGCGTCGGGCGAGATCGTCGTGCAGATCGAGCGGGCGATCTTCGACGGCGAGCTCCTTCCAGGCGACCGCCTCCAGTCCGAGCGAGAGCTCGCGGAGCAGTTCAGCGTCTCGCGCATCACCGTCCGCGACGCCCTGCGCGTCCTCGAGGCCCGCGGGCTGATCCGCGTGAAGGTCGGTGCCAGCGGCGGCGCGTTCGTGTCGGAGACGAACGCCGACCAGGTGGCGGAATCGATCTCGACGATGGTGCTGCTGAAGCGCATGTCGCTGACGGAGCTCGTCGAGGCTCGCACG
>JBOGTE010000049.1:0-13988 GCA_050692015.1 Candidatus Limnocylindria bacterium | reverse complement strand
ACGTCCAGGCGCGGGCGGGTGATGTCGAAGCCGTAGTACGCGTCTAGGAACCGCTTCGACTCCGCGGCGGCCTCCTCGCGGTCCTCGTTGATGTTCACGTTGTAGTAGAGCGTGTTGTCGAACGCGTCCGGGTCTCGGCCTTCCTCGCGCAGGCTCTCGCGCAGCAGGCCCAGACGGTCGGCGAACTCGGCAGGCGTGAGCCAGGTGGTCATCCAGCCGTCCGCGTGGCGCGTGATGCGGCGGGTGGCCCGGAGCACGTTCGTGCGCGCGTCCGCGTTCTTGCTCGGGCGCGGGTTCGCGGCGATCCAGATGGCCGGGCACGGCTTGGTGACCGGGCGGGGCTCCGAGACGATGTCCGTGAACCGGTAGTGCTTGCCCTCGAAGGACGCGCGCTCCTGCGTCCACAGCGCCCGCAGCGCCTGGATGCCCTCGACCATGCGGCCGATGCGCTCTCCCTGCGGAACGCCGAAGGCGTCGTTCTCCATCTGCCAGTCGCCGCCTCCACCCTCGCCGCCGATGCAGGCGGCCAGGATCACGCGACCCGGTCCCGCGATCTGGTCGAGCGTCGCCCACTGCGCCGCGAGGAGCACAGGGTGGCGGACCGGGAACGACGCCATGCATCCGACGGCCAGCCGGACGCGCTTCGTGCGCGCCGCGAGCGCGGAGAGCAATGCGACCGACTCCGGCCGGCGCTTGGCCAAGATCGAGTCCCCGACCCAGACGCTCTGGAAGAGGCCGGTCGCCTCGGCCACCTCGGCGGCCTCGAGCAGATCCGCCATCGTCTCGACGCCGAAGAGCACGCCCCGGTTGGGCAGGGTCAGCCCGAACTGCGGCTGGGTCATCGCGTCACCTCCGTCTGTTCGCGTGCCGCGAAGTCCGCCCGCGCCTCGGCCAGCAGGCCCGGCTCGGCCAGGAGGTCCACCGCCACCAGCGCCAGCGTCTTGGCCACGGCGATCGCGTTGGCGTGGGCCAGGTCGGTGGCCGCGGCGTCCCGCATCGCGGCCGTGTGTCCCGGAACGGGCCGGTCACTGACGGCGAAGCCGAGCGCGAATGCCGGGATGGCCTGGCTCACGTTGCCGAAGTCGCTCGAGGCGCCGCCCGAGCTTCGGGACCCCTTGGGCGGCTCGTCGAGGCGGAGGCCGGCGGCCACCGCGTGCCGGCGGGCGAGTCGGGCCAGTACGGAATTCGGACGGCCGTTCTCGTACATCGCGTGCGTGCCCTCCGGAGTGACGAAGGGGTAGTAGGGGACGATCTCGAGCCGCGCGCCGGTCTCGATCGCGGCGCCCTCCGCGACGCGGCGGACCTTCTCGACGACCTCGCGCAGGTGGTCGCGGTCCCGGGAGCGGAGCATGAAGTTGGCCGCGGCGAAGTCCGGCACCACGTTCGGTGCCTTGCCGCCGTCGGTGATGATGCCGTGGATGCGCACGTCGTCGCGCAGGTGCTGCCGCAGCGTGTCGATGCCGCTGAAGAGGCGGAGGACGGCGTTCAGCGCGTTCACCCCGTCGTGCGGCGCGACCGCGGCATGGGACGCCTTGCCGTGGAACGCGTAGCGGAACCCGATCATCGCGAGGCCCCAGCCGGGCCCCTCGAACTCTGTCGGGATCACGGTGCGGTGCGACGCCGGATGCGAGCTCAGCGCGACGTCGACGCCATAGAAGACGCCGGCCTCGAGGAGACGGATCTTGCCGCCACCACCCTCTTCAGCCGGAGTGCCGATCACCTGGATCGTCCCACCGAGCCCGGCGAGAGCGGCCCTGGCGCCGAGGCCGCCACCGGCGGCCGAGAGCGCGATGAGGTTGTGGCCGCACCCGTGGCCGATCTCCGGCAGCGCGTCGTACTCGGCCAGGAAGGCGACCGTCGGTCCGTCGCCGGCGCCACGGGCGCTAGCGCGGAAGGCGGTCTCGACGCCGCCGACGCCGCGCTCGACCGCGAAGCCCCAGCCCTCGAGCGCATCGGCGAGCGCAGCGGCCGCGTGATGCTCCTCGTAGTTCAGCTCGGGGTGGGCGTGGATGTCGCGGGAGAGCGCAAGGAGCTGCTCGCGCGCGGCGTCGATGGCGGCGAGCGCCTCGGCCGCCCGTCGCGCCGTCCCCGGGCGGGGCTCGTCACGGGTCTCGGTCGTGGCACTCATCGCGCGACCCCCGCGCGCACGGCGGCGGGCGAAGGCGGCGCCTGGCGCTCCGGCCGCTGCCACACGGTGCGCCCGCCAATGATCGTCCGCTCGACACTGCGCAGCGCCGAGACATCGGTCGCCGGATCCCCCTCAACGAGAACGAGGTCCGCCGTCCTCCCCGCGGCGACGTGTCCCAGGTCGTCGCGTCCGAGGAACGAGGCTGCCGCGCGGGTCGCGGTGCGGATCGCCTGCAAGGGCGTGAGCCCCGCGTCAACGAAGTGCGCGATCTCGCGCTGGAGCACGATGCCACCGAAGCCGAGATCGGTGCCGGCTGCGATCACGCCGCCCGCGGAGAGGAAGGCGCGCAGGAAGGTCTTGTACCTGTCGATGGCGCGCGCCTGCGTCGCCCGGTCCTCCGCGGTCCACTCGCTCGCGATGTAGGCGTTGTGGCGGTCGTACTGCTCGACGCGCTCGTCGTCCGGCGCCGCCGGCCAGTCCGGATCGGAGCTCACCTCGTCCCGGCCGATGCCGGCCCAGGCCTCGAACGAGACCAGCTCCGGCGCGACGGCAACGCCGCGCTCCGCGAGGAGCCCGGCGATGTCGCGGAGCCTGGACGGCTCGGACGCGTCCCAGAGCGCCGCCAGCGTCGCCAGCCGGCCGGACACGGTGTGGCGGGCGAAGAGCCTCTCGGGCGGGAACGACGGGTGCTCGGGGATCCGTGAGGTGTTGTCGAGGCCGTCCATGCCCGCGGCCGCGGCGTCGTGCGCGTCGGCCTGCCAGGTCTGGCCGGTGACCGGGACGCCCAGCTCGTGCGCCGTCTCCACGATCGCCCGCAGGATCGGGAAGGTGACGCGGTGCGTCGCCAGGATCGCATCGACGCGCTCCTCCTCGACCGCGCGGCGCACCACGCGCCGGGCCTCGTTCGGCGTGTCCACGGCGTAGCTGCCCGGCCAGGCGTGGGGCGTTGCGTCGAGCGCGTGGCCGCAGGAGAAGACGCGCGGCCCCGGGATTTCGCCGCGCTGGATGCGGCCGCGGAGCTCGAGGAGCGCGCGCTGCTGCCCGCCGGCGAAGCGGATGGCCGTGACCCCGCGGCGGACGTAGAGCTCCATGTTGGCGTCGGAGGCGTCGTGCACGTGCACGTCGATGAGCCCGGGCAGCAGGGTCCGCCCGCTCGCGTCGAGGACCTCGGCGTTCAGCGGCAGCGGCACCGAGGCCCGCGGGCCGGCGGCGGCGATGCGCTCGCCGGCGATGACGACGCGGCCATCGGGTACCGCGGGCGCTCCGGTGCCGTCCACGATGCGCGCGCCGTCGATGACCAGGGTGGCTGCGGAGATGTCGGTCACCTCACTCCTCCCGGTACCACTCGCGCGCCGCCCGGACGGTGAGATACCCCACCGGCTTCTCCGGAATGACGAGGCCCCGCCGGATGCCCCAGATCTCGTCCGGGATGCCGAGCCAGAGGTGCGGGACGTCCTGGGCCAGCGTCTCCTGGAATTCGGAGTACAGCTCCTTGCGCTCCTCGCGGTCGAGCGTGGCGGTGGCCTCGCCGATGAGCGAGTCCACCCTCTCGCTCTTGTACTGGTTTCGGTTCAGCGAGCTGTGGAAGTAGCCGGTGAGCGGGTAGTCCGGGTCGAGGTAGAGCCCGAAGGGCAGGTTGAGCGCGGCGACCTCCGTCTTGCCGGCGAGGTAGAGCGGCGCCCAGAACGAGCCGAAGTCCATGCGCTGGAGCTCGACGTCGATGCCGGCGTTCTTCCACTGGTCCTGGAGCGCCACGTCGTAAGTCGTCTGGATGGACTGCATCGAGAAGCGCAGCTTCTCGCCGCCCTTCTCGAGAACGCCGTCCGCGCCGGGCCGCCATCCGGCCTCCGCGAACAGGTCGGCCGCCTTCGCCGGGTCCGCGTCGAACGTGGTGGTATCCGGGTCCGCCGCCCAGAACGCCGGATGGATGGGTCCGTTGATGTGCGTCGCCTGGCCGCGCCAGAGGCTCTCGCGCAGGGCGCGGCGGTCGGTCGCGTACGAGATCGCCTTGCGCACTCGGAGGTCCTGGAAGACCGGCAGCCGGAAGTTGAACTCGACGTACTGGTTGGCGAGGCCCGGAAGCGGGCGCGCCTCGAAGCGCTCGTCGCCGCGCAGCTCCTCGTAGCTGTCGATCGGAACCGCCGCGTAGAGGCCCATGGCGTCGATCTCCCCGGCCTTCAGCAGGTCGAAGCCGCGCGCCTGGTCGGCCACGGAGACGCTGATGATGCGGTCGAGGTACGGGCGCCCGGCGTGGTGCTCCTCGTACGCGTGCATGACGATGCTCTCGTTCGCGGTCCACGAGTCGATGACGAAGGGGCCGGTCCCCACGGGCGCGCGCGAAGCGGGATGCGCCCCCAGCTCCTTCACCGGAACGTCGGCCCAGATGTGCTTCGGCAGGATCATCTGGCCGGCCGAGATCGTGAGGAAGGGCGCGTACACCTCGGTCAGCCTCACGCCGATGGTGTAGGGGTCGGTCACCTCGATCCCCTCGATCCGGGCCGCCTTGCCGGCGGTGAAGTCGCGGGCGCCGACGATGCGCGAGAAGAAGTTCCCTATCTGCCGCCCGCTCGCGTTCTCGGGGTGGCTGTAGAGCTCCCAGCTGAAGCGCACGTCCTCGGCCGTGAAGGGCTCGCCGTCGTGGAACTTCACGTCCCGGCGTAGCGTGAACACGTACTCGGTCCCGTCCGGCGAGACGGTCCACGACTCGGCCAGGTCGGGGAGCGGCTGGTAGTCGTCGGCCGGACGGGTCAGGCCGTTGTAGAAGAAAGGCGTGTTGTAGATCGTGGTCGAGACGGGGCTGATCGCCGGGTTCAGCGTGTCGGGATGGGTGATCGAGATCACCGCCTGGCCGCCGCGGCTGGGTCCGCTCGTCCCCGCGGCCGGGCGCACCCCGGCCGGAGCGATGGGTCCGCAGCCGGCGAGCCACAGGCCCCCGGCGGCGGCGGCTCCGTAGCGGAACAGCCGGCGTCTGCTGATAGCGCGAGCAGCGATCCTGTCGATGGACATCCGAGGTCCCTCCTTCATGCGAGTCGGATCCGCGGGTCGACCCAGCCGTAGACCAGGTCGGTGACGAGGTTCGCGGTGATGACGAGGACGGCGGCGAAGAGCGCCGTCGTCATGACGACGGGGTAATCGCGCTGGAGAGCGGCCGCGACGGTGATGCGGCCGACGCCAGGCAGCCCGAAGAGGCTCTCCACGATGACCGAGCCGCCCAGCAGCAGCGGCGTCAGCGTCCCCACGACGCTCACCACCGAGACGAGCGCGTTCCGCACGACGTGGCGGCGCACGACGACGGCCTCGCGCAGCCCCTTCCCGCGGGCGGTGCGGACGTACTCCTCGGCCAGGACCTCCGCCACCGCGTCTCGCGCGTAGCGGGCCAGGATCGCGGTGAGCGGGAAGGCGGTCACGACGACCGGCAGGACGAGGTGCGGCAGGGACGCGAGCGGGTCGAACGAGGTGGACCCGATGGGGCGGATGCCGCTGGCCGGCAGCAGCTGCAGCCCCTCCGCCAGGACGCGGATAAGGACGAGCGCCAGCACGAACGCGGGGAACGAGATGGCGGCGACGACCGCGAGGCCGAGAGCGCGGTCCAGCCTGCCGCCGGCCCGCCGCGCGGCCGCCGATCCGAGCCCGACGCCGAGCATCAGGGCGACCGCGATGCCCAGGAGCGCGACGCTCGCGGTCGTCGGCAGCGCGTCTCCGAGCATCTCGATGGCGGGCTCCCGGGTGCGGAAGGAGCGCAGGGATCCGTCGAGGATCCCACCCATGGTCTTCACGTACTGGATGGGCAGCGGCTGGTCCAGGCCGAGCGATGCCCGCAGCTCCAGGCGCTGCGCCTCGGTGAGGTAGGCCGGGTCGGCCAGGAGCGTGGACGGATCGCCGGGTGCGAGGTGCAGGACCCCGAACACGACGACGGAGACGGCGAAGAGGAGCGGGATCGCCTGGATGAGACGCCCCGCCCAGTACGCCGTCATGCCGCGCCCCGCGGGCGCGCCTGCCGCCCGGCTCCTCCAGCCGCCCGCGACGCGCCGAGCCGCGGGTCCAGCACGTCGCGGAGCGACTCGCCCAGCAGGTTGATGCCCAGCACCGCGGCGAACATCGCGGCGGCGGGGAAGGCGACGAGCCAGGGGGCGCTCCGGAAGACGCGCGCGCCCTCGGCGATCATGTTCCCCCAGGACGCCAGCGGTGGCTGTACGCCGAGCCCGAGGTAGCTGAGCCCGGCCTCGAGGAGGATGTTCACGCCGATGCGGATCGTCGCCGAGACGATGATCACCGCGGCGACGCTCGGCAGTACGTGCCGGGCGATGATGCGCCACGACGTGGCCCCGCTGGCGTGCGCCGCCAGGATGAAGTCCCGCGCCTTGGTGCGGAGCACCTCGCCGCGCACGATGCGCGCGCCCACCGGCCACGAGGTGAGCCCGATGACGAGCACCAGCAGCGCCACGTTGCTGCCGAACGAGGCGACGACGAGGATGATCAGGAAGAACGTCGGGAACACCATCACGAGCTCCGTGAGGCGCATGAGCAGGGCGTCCGCCTTCCCCCCGAAGTACCCCGCGACCGCGCCGACCGCGACGCCGACGCCGACCGTCACGACCATGGAGAGGACGCCCACCGCCAGCGAGATCCGCGCACCGGCCAGGAGACGGCTCAGGACGTCGCGGCCGAACGCGTCGGTGCCCAGCAGGTGGGCGGCGCTCGGCGCGCCGAGCCGCTCGCCGATGGTCTGCGCATCAGGCGCGTAGGGGACCAGCGCCGGACCCGCGAGGGCGGCCAGCGCGACGGCGCCGATCAGCGTCGCCCCCGGCGCGAGCCGCCAGAGCGCGGACACGCGGCGGTGCGCTTTACGCGGCGCGGGGACGGCGAATGCGGTGCGCGGACTTGCGATCGCGGCCACGGTGCCTCCTTCCGGTCATGGGTCAGCCGTTCCGGTGGGGTAGGAGGAGAGGGGCCCGTGAACGCGAGGGCGCGAGCTAGGCTGTCGCGCTCACGTCACGGACCCCCAGGGGCGGACAGGAAGGGAGGCCGCCGCGCGTGCGGGACTGGCGGGAGGTCAGCCGGTGCAGGCGCGCCGTTACCCGGCCTTCTGGCCAGTCACGGAGCGCTCGATGCCACACGGTGCGGTCCTCCCGAATTCCGACTTGCTGGGTCGGAATATCCCCCCGGCGCTCGGTCCCGTCAATAGGCGAGACGCGAATGTGTGCAGCTCGCTCACGACGGGCGTGACCGCCCCAGGAGGGCCGGCAGGCCGGCGAGCGAGCGGATGAACAGGGTGCCGCCGAGGTCGCGGTAGACGGGCTCGTCCTCGGCGGGGCAGAGCATCACCCCCGTCCCGGGCACGGTCCGGCCCTCGTCGGTCGCGTTCCAGCGCTGCACGAGCTCGAGGTCCGTACGGGTGTCGCCGACCGAGATGAAGGATCGAGGCCCCAGCTCCCGGACGACCTTCCGCAGCGGCGCGGGGTCCGGCTTGCGGCCGTCCTCCATCGTCGCCACCGCGACGTCAGGCGGGAGCGGCAGGCGCGTCGCCACGGCGGACCAATCGACCCGGGAGCGGCCGGTGACTATCCCCACCTTGCCTATGCCGAGGGAGCGGAGGTCGGCCAGGAGCGTCGGGGCGAGGAGCACGCGCTCCGTCTCAGCGAGGCCGCGTCCCTGCCGGACCCGCGGCTCCACCCCGTAGCGCGCCACCGCCACGTGCGTCCCGTTGTAGATCTCCTCGAAGACGCCGCGAACGTCCTCCCAGGTGCGCCTCCGGCCGCCGCCAACTCTGTCGTCCAGATCGACGAGGGTCCGCAGCGCCGCCCGCTCGACCGGCTCCGCCGAGCGCCGTCGCTGTGTCGTGGTCTGTCCTGCATCTGTGATGAGCCAGCAGTACATCGCGTAGCAGAGGTCCCAGTCGTCATTCCATAGGCCGGTCCGCTTCCACTCGTGCACGGTCGCGCGATCGACCGCGGGGCCGTCATCGCTCAGTCCGGCGTCGTGAACGAGCAGCCACTGGACGGTCCGGGCGACCGCCTCGATGTACGACATCTCCGTGTCCACCAGTACGCCGTCCACGTCGAAGACGATCGCGTCGGGGCGGGGCCGCATCCCGGACGCCTCCGGGTCCCGGCTCAGTAGAGGATCCGCGTTCGGATGGTCCCGTCCACGGCGTCCAGTTTCTTGCGGACCGCCTGACTGACCGGACGATCGGCGCCGTCGATGTCGATGACCGCATAGCCGACCCGGCGGTCCGTCTCGAGGTACTGGCTGGCGATGTTGATCCCGGCGTCCGAGAGGATCGAGTTCACCCTCGCGAGCATGCCCGGCTCGTTCCGGTGTACGTGCAGGAGCCGGTGCCTGCCGGCGTGCTCGGGGAGCGCCACCTCAGGGAAGTTGAGGGCCCCCACGGTCGAGCCGTTGTCGCTGTACTTCACCAGCTTCGCCGCGACCTCGAGGCCGATGTTCTGCTGCGCCTCGGCCGTGCTGCCGCCGATGTGCGGCGTGAGCACCACGTTGTCGAACCGGCGGAGAGGCGAGACGAACTCCTCCGCCTCGGAGCCGGGCTCGGCGGGGAAGACGTCGAGGGCGGCTCCCGCCAGATGGCCGGAGTCGAGGGAGCGCGCCAGCGCCTCGATGTCCACCACGCTGCCGCGCGACGCGTTGATGAGCTTGGCGCCCCGGCGCATCCGCGCGAGCTGTGCCTCGCCGATCATCCCGAGCGTCTGCGGGGTCTCGGGCACGTGCAGGGTGACGACGTCCGATCGCTCGAGCAGCGCGTCGAGCGAGGCGGCCCGCTGGGCGTTGCCGAGCGCGAGCTTCGTCTGGGTGTCGTGGTAGACGACCTGCATGCCCAGCGCTTCGGCCAGGACGCCGACCTGCGTACCGATGTGACCGTAGCCGACTATTCCCAGGACCTTTCCGCGGACCTCGGTCGCGCCACCGACCGACTTCAGCCATTGACCGCGGTGTGCTGCGGCGTTGCGCTCGATGACCCCGCGGCAGAGCAGGATGATCTCCGCCAGGACGAGCTCGGCGACGCTGCGCGTGTTCGAGAACGGCGCGTTGAACACCGGGATCCCGTGACCCTCCGCCGCCGCCAGGTCCACGCCGTCGGTCCCGATGCTGAAGCAGCCGATGGCGATGAGCCTGTCGGCGGCGGCGAGCACACGGTCCGATACGCGTGTCCGCGAGCGGATCCCCAGGATGTGGGCTCCACGGATCCGCGAGAGCAGCTCCTGCTCGGGCGGCGATCCGGCGTGGACATCGACGTTCGTGTAGCCGTCGGCCCGGAAGGCGGCGATGGCGCTCGGGTGGATCGACTCGAGCAGCAGCACTTTGATCTTGCCCTTGTCGAGCGACGTCGGCATATGGCTCCGCGCGGGCTCCGTCGATGGCATGTTCGGGAGCGTAGCGAGGGGATCGGCCCTGGCCCGCGGATCAGACGGCCGTGGCTTGGCAGTGCACGCTGCACAGGCTTGCTCCACGGGGAGGCGATGCCTATGATCCACGCAACGAATTTCATACGCGCTCTCATCGAGAGGGTGGAGGGGAAGACGGCCCTGTGAAGCCCGGCAACCTGCGGCGAGCCGCAAGGTGCCAAGTCCGCCGGGAGACCGGAAGATGAGAGGCGATACGGACGGATCCCGTCGGGGGGTCCGTTCTTTCGTTTCAAGGGACTGCTCGAACGAAGCGCGTGGCCGGGAGGTCACGTACATGCCGCGCTACGAGCTCCGCTGCCGGGCCTGTCACGCTCGCGCCACCGCGCCCGACGCCTATGTCTGCGCCGAGTGTCTGGGTCCGCTTGAGGTCACCTACGACCACGAGCTGACCGGCGAGGCCCTCCGCGACGCCATCCGCTCCGGCCCGACCTCGCTCTGGCGCTACGCGCCCCTTCTGCCGATCGCGACCGTGCCCGACGACCCCGTCGGCTGGACCCCGCTGGTGCGCGCCGATCGCCTCGCGCGCGAGCTGGGGCTCGAGGAGCTCTGGCTCAAGAACGACACCGTGACGCCCAGCTTCTCCTTCAAGGACCGCGTGGTCGCGGTCGCGGCGCAGAAGGCGAAGGAGCTCGGCTACGACACGATCGCCTGCGCCTCGACCGGCAACCTCGCCGGCGCGGTCGCCGCCGCGGCGGCGAGGCTCGGGCTGAAGGCGGTGGTCTTCGTCCCCGCGACCACGGAGCCGGCGAAGCTCGCCGCGGTCACCACCTACGGCGCGCAGCTCGTCCTGGTGGACGGGACCTACGACGAGGTGAACCGGCTGGTCGGCCAGATCGCCGAGGAGCGCCACTGGGCCTTCGTGAACTTCAATCTCCGGCCGTACTACGTCGAGGGCTCGAAGACCCTGCTCTTCGAGACCGCCGAGCAGCTGGGATGGCGCCTTCCCGACGCGCTGGTCATCCCGATCGCCTCGGGCGCGATGTTCGTGAACAACGCCAAGGCCGCGGGCGAGCTCGTCTCCACCGGCCTCGTCGAGCCGCGACCTCTGGCGCTCTTCGGGGCCCAGCCGGCGGGCTGCGCGCCGGTCGCGGACGCGTTCGCCCGGGGCGAGCCGCGCTATGCGCCGGTGAAGCGCCCGGACACCATCGCCCACGCGCTCGCGATCGGCACGCCTGCCGACGGCAACCGCGTGCTGGAGCTGGCACGGAGCAGCGGCGGCGCGGTGGCCTCGGTCGGCGATGACGAGATCCGCTCGGCCATCTCGCTCGTGGCCCGCACCGCCGGGATCTTCGTGGAGCCGGCGGGTGGGACCACCGTGGCCGTGCTGGTCCGCCTTGCGGCGGAGGGACTCCTCCCGAGGAGCGGCACCGTCGTCGCGTACCTGACCGGCAACGGCTTCAAGACGCCGGACGTCGTCGGGCTGGACGAGGACGCCGTGACACGCATCCCGGCGCGGCTCGACGCCTTCGAGGACGCGCTGCCCGAGACCGTCGCGGCTGAGACAGAAGTCGCAAAACGCGAGCTTGTGGAGGTGCGCTGATGGCCAAGCTGCGTCTACCCACCGTGCTCAGGCCGCTGGCCGGCGGTGTCCCGACCGTCGAGGTCCCGGCGGGCTCGCTCGGTTCTCTGCGCGACGCGATCCGCACGGCGTATCCTAGTCTCGCCGAGCGCGTTTACGACGGCGAGGGCCGCGTCCGCGAGTTCATCAACGTGTTCGTCGATGGCGAGGACGTGCGCGATCTCGGCGACGAGCACGCCGTCGCGGAGCGGAGCGAGGTCGTGCTGCTTCCGGCGATCTCCGGAGGCGCGTAAAAGGCCAGCCCAGCGACAGATCTTGCTTACACGGAACGTGCTATGCCGTGTACGATCAAGGGCATGGCACAGCGCCCTCATCGGCTCAACGTGACGCTGGACCCCGAGCACGCGGCGAAGCTGGCCCAGCTCGCGGAACGCACCCACGTCCAGGAGGGCACGCTTGCGCGATCGCTGCTCTCGCAGGCCCTGGACGAGACCGGGGCCGACCCGCGGCACGTGGCCGCGCTGCTCGATGGCATCCCCGGTGCGTTCGAGCGCGCACAACAGGGACTGAAGCAGGCGCGAGCGGGGCGCACGGTCGATCTGGACGAGCTCTAGTCTTTGCCGCGGGTCGAGCTGACCGCGACCGCGACAGCGGACCTCGACAGGCTGATCCGCACGCACAGCCTTCCAGCCGACACGAAGCGACGCGTCAGACGTTCGCTCACTCCGCTACGGCGGTTTCCGCGTTTGGGGCCAGCGCTGACCGGGCGATGGCGAGCCTTCCGCTTCCTGCTCGGTCCGTGGCGCTGGATGCTGATCGTGTACGTCTTCCTTGAGGACGATGATCGGGTCGTCGTGGTCACGATCCAGGACGCACGCTCGTCCGCGGCGGCGACGGCTGAGCGGTCGAGCCGGTAGCGGATCGGCGCCGTTGGTCAGATCGCCACATAGCGCCCGGCTCTGCCCGCGCCCTCGAGCCGTAACCGGCCGGCACAGACCAGCGCTCGGAGGTCGTGCGCCGCCGTCGCCTGCGTGACCGCGCAGCGCTCGGCCACCGCTCGGCTGGTCCAGGCGAGGCCCGCTTCGGCCTCGCGCACGATGAGCGCGCGCCGCTCCGCCGCGTCGAGCAGTAGCGCGCCCGCCGCCGGCTCGGCGACCGCGAGCGGGTCGCCGATGGCGCGCTCCTCCAGCAGCGGGATCTGGTAGCGGTCACGGTCGGCCTTGGCGCACGCGGCGAGCCAGCGGTAGGCCCAGTCCTGCGCGACCTTCGGGGTCTCGGCCAAGGTCCAGGTGACGCGCGGGTGGGCGACCTGGAGGGCGGCGACGACGCTCAGCAGCCAGCCCGGCCGGGTCTCGGCGCGCTCCGCGAGCTTGACGAGGTCGCTCCAGCGCCCCTCGACCGCCAGCGCGGCGTGCGGGAGCCGCTCCAGCTCCGCGAGGGCCAGCCCGAGCGTGCCCGCGATCGCCGAGGTCGCCAGATCGGCGGCGGTCTTGCGCTCCACCGCCGCGACAACGAGCCCGTCACGAACGACGGCGTAGTCGCCGACCGGGAGGTCGCGGCGGACCAGCCTCGCGCCCTTGCCCGGGAAGCGCCATGGGTAGCGCTCCTTGGCATCGACCGCGATCTCGAGCGGCCCCTCTAGGCCGCGCGCGGAGGGCACGCGGATGCCCGGACGCGCCGAGCGCATCGACGCGGCCGAGCGCCAGAAGATGACCGTCCGACCGCGCGCCCGCGTCCACACGAAGAGTGAGCGGCGGTTCTGCCGGCGTCGCAGCACGAGGTGGACACCGGCGCCGCTGCGCCAGCAGGCCTCAACGGGCACCTCCTCGATGGTCTCCGCCTCGGCCGGCCACTCCGCGAGCTGGTGGCAGAAGACGTCCTTGCCGCGAGGCCACGTCTCGCCCGCCGCGAGGAAGACGCGGCCCTCGCCCGCTACCGGCAGGCGCAGCAGGTAGGGGAGGCGGCCCGAGGCCGGGTTCCGCCCGATCCAGAAGGTAGCGAGTTCAGAAGTCGATCCCGCTGCCGCGCCGGTCACCGGGATCGCTCCGAGCGCGGTGGGCGGAGCGGCCTGATGTGCCGGCGCAGCGAACGCTCGACGTCATCGACGGTCGAGCGCCCGTCAGCGACTGACACGAGCAGGCGAAAGCGAGCGTCGACCGAGGCGCTTCGCAGCGTGTGGCCGTTCAGGTCCAGGAACGTCTCAGTCGCGACGTACGCGGTCCGCTTGTTCCCATCGCTGAAGGGATGATCGCGGACGAGTCCCCAGAGCAGAGTGGCCGCCTGACGCACGAGGTCGGCCTCTTCGTACTGCGCGGCGTGCTGCGGACGTGCCAGGGCCGACTCGAGCAGCTCCATGCGGTGCACGTTGTCACGGACGCGCGCGAACGGGATCGCCTTCACGCGCCCGTGCGCGTGCAGTACCTCCTCGACGGACAGATAGCGGACCGACACTCACTCACCGCGGTCATGGGCGGCGAGGCGGTCCAGCAGCTCATGGTCCCGCTCAGCAACACGATCGACGATCTCGGCGACCTCAGGACGGATACGGGCCGTCACGTGTACCGGAGTCAGCACGACCTGGCCCCGGTCGTTCACTGTTTGTTCGACGAGATCGCCCTCCCGAAGTCGTGCGGCCGTGAGCGTCCGCGGCGAGAGGGTTACCGCGGTGCTCGTCCCCTGTCGTCGGATCCGGACCGGCGCCACTCCGCAGCCTCCACGCTATATAGCTCATGTAGATGATACATACGGCGCCTCTACGTTCAGCCGCTGCGATGCCCTACTGGCGACCGGCGCACCTGCGTCCCCGCGACGGTGTCCTCGACGGCCCAGCCCCGCTCCGCGATCTCGTCGCGGAGGCTGTCGGCGGTCGCGAAGTCCTTCGCCGCCCGTGCGCGGTCGCGCGAGGTGACCAGGGCCGCGA